>CALMTA010000086.1 GCA_937872505.1 uncultured Neisseriaceae bacterium
ATAAATATTATTCATTCCATATCTCTGTTTAACTAATGTTAATTGAGCTCTGTTTAAATAAACATCTTTTTCTGGAGCTAATAAATTGTCATAGTTTAAAGAATCTAATTTATCTAACCTCAAACTTAAATCATAATGCATTTCTTTAACGTTCATATTTTTTTATATTAATAATTAGAAAATTTTGGAACTTTTGATTTTCGCATATTTAATTCGCTTTCAAACCATTGTAACTTAACACGATTATTAGGGTTAAATACATGCTGGATTAGTTGAGGTAAGCCATACGCTAATATATCATTTTCATCTCTACCAAAATAAACACCATCATTTCTTGCATTAACAATTTTATAATTTATTAGCTCTGAAACAAAAGCCATTTTCTCCCTTTCTTGACTTTCTAATTTAGCCAATTGTATAAATTCATCGGGTTTAGCTTCAACTAAATCACTTATTTTACTATTTATAACATTGTCGCTCAGATTCCATGTGCTTAAACCTTTAATGTTAAGAATTTCACGTTTAGCATACATACTTAAATTATCACATAACATGTAAGCTTCTTTTCTAATATCAAACGTAACAAGTTTAACTTGAGTTTCTTTTTCTTCATTATAGATAAAGTATTGCGGTTTAATTAATTTAGCATTGTGAGTATCTTCATGTCTTTGAGATAAAGCTACAGTATTATTACCCATAAGCATACATAATTGTAATGCTTGAATTGGATTTGCTCTATCTAAAACAATATCATTATTGTCTATCTTTAATGGTTTTACGATTTTAGACCAAATTATATTATCAGGTCTAGCATCTAAGTTATCGGCACCTATTTTTTGTGCTAATTCTTTTTTTAATTCGTCTTCACTTTTTTTATTTTTTTCTTCAAGTATTCTAATCTCTTTTTCTAAGTTATCAATAAATATATCTTTAGCATCCATTTCATCTACAAGTTTTGTTTCTTTTTGAACAACGATATTTAACTCATCTCTAAGCTTAGTTAATTCTTCAACATAGCCTGTTTTTTTATCTTGTTGTTTTTTACTTGTATCCAATAAAGAATTTAATTTTTTATCGTCTCTAACTTCTTTTACTTTTTCTTCATTTAATTTAACGTCTACACCTTCTATTTCTTTATCTAATTTAGATAACGCTAATTCTATTTTTTGAATTTCGCTTTCCATCTTTATTTTTTCTAAACCAGTATCTCCTAGTTGTGTTTGAACGTCTAATATTTTCTTTTGTTTATAATTATTTAAATTAGTTCTATACGCAACTAACTGAGGGTTATCGTCTTTATAAAGTTTAATACCTAATAATTCATAATCTAACCATTGAAAGTCAATATTAAATATTCCTTTTTTAATATCTAATGATGGACCTACAGTATGAACTGCATTAGGAGCTTTATTCTCCCAAGGATTTACTCTTGTTACTATATATTCACTTACTGAACTATCTGGCATAGACCTAATTACTATCAAATTTGAATTTTGCATAATTGTATTTGTTTATTTATTGTTGGATTTAAAATTAAGAAAATGGAAAAAGGGGGAGAGTTAATCCCCCTTAATTCCTATTGTTATTACCAAGTATAGTTATAAGAAATTTCGCCGCAAGCGGTTATATCTCTAATCCATATACCATATTTAGCACCTGTAACTAACTCTGAGTATTCGGCAGTTGTTGAACCAATACCAGAAGTAGTACCAAACCATCCACCTGCACCAGGAACAAATGTAATATATCTATCACCATGAG
>CALMTA010000087.1 GCA_937872505.1 uncultured Neisseriaceae bacterium
TATTTTTTTAAGGAATCATCTTTAAATCCTAGTTTTCTTTCTTTTGAAACTTGTACTCCTGATAATGTTATGGCATTATCTTCCATAAACTCCAAGTTGTCTAGAGATAATAAATCTTCTAGTTGGTTAACATTCACTGTATTAAATGGAATAACCATTTGAGAAGAAAAATCATCTATATTTTCTAATGCCGGCACAATTTGATATGCAAAATTTAATCTTTGATTAATGTCTGCTTGAATTTTAGCAAAAATAGTTTCGTTTGTAAAATAAGTATTTTTAGCAAATGCTGTATAGAACTCTTCTATTACTCCTAAAATTTCATTTTCTTTTAAAAGAACTGTATCAATAGATTTTTGAATATCATCTAATTGTGGATTATCATTCATTCCCATAATATCTTTAATATCATCTCCAAATAAATCCATGTATAGGATATTAAATAAAGTATCAATAGGGCTTGGAACTGGTAAAGAAACCTTATTAGTCTTAGCAATAGGAATAGGTTGATTTAAGCTTTTAGCAAATGTAGGATTTGCTCCCACCATTAAAAAGATAGTTAATAATAAACAAAAATAATTTTTCACAATAATTCTCCAATTACATTTTAAATCAACATTTATTATACTACTAAAAAACAATAAAAGCAAATATTTTTTAATATATTTCTTAAATATAAATTTAATAATAACGTAAAAAAACTATTAAATATAACTATCATGTAATAATGAAGATAAGCAAAATATATAAAAATTTGACAAACGATATTGTAATGATGTATCATTACGTTAGTACAAATTAAAAGATGTATAAACTAATTAATAACCCTGTAAAGAAAATTTTAAGAATTAATATGCAAAATTATATAAAAAAACTAATATCAAAAAGTAATCTAACTTATGAAGAAAGTTATTTTGCTGCTAAACATTTACTGGAAGGTATAACTGATGCTGAAAAAGGTGCATTTTTAGTATTACTTTCGGCAAAAGGAGAAGTTAGCGATGAATTATTAGGAGTAATAAAAGCAATTAAAGAAAAATCTCATGAAATCAAAACTAATTGTGAGGTTTTAGATATTGTAGGTACAGGAGGTGATTATTCAAACACTTATAATATTTCAACAGCGTCAGCATTACTTGTATCAGCATGCGGGGTTCCTGTTATAAAACATGGAAACCGGGCTGTTTCCTCTAGTTGTGGTTCAGCTGATGTGCTTGAAGCTCTAGGTTATAACTTTAATTTAAATTCCTCGCAAATCTTAGATAAAGTAATTAAAGATAATTTTGCTTTCTGTTTTGCACCAAATTTTCATCCTATATTTGCAAAATTGCGCAAATTACGAAAAGATTTAAAAGTACCTACAATATTAAATTTACTTGGCCCCCTTTTAAACCCAGCAAACCCTCAATACCTATTATTAGGTGTTAATGATAAGAAAAATATGCAATTAATTGCTGAGGTATTATTTAAGTTAGGTACAAAACGTTCTTTAGTAGTACATGGTAATAATTTAGATGAATTAAGCTGTATGGGAGTTTCACATGCAATTTTAGTTACAACTAATGGTTTAACTAACTTAGTAATTAATCCTGAGGATTATGGCTTTAAGTTATGCAGCCTTTCAGATTTACAGGGTGGAAATATAATAGTTAATTCAAAAATGCTTACAAAAACTCTCTCTGGAGAAAGAACTACCTTAACTGATACAGTAATTTTTAATGCTGGAGTAGGCTTATATTTATATGGTAAGGCTAATTCAATTAATGATGGTGTTAAAATTGCTCAAGAAAGATTAATTCAAGGAAATATTATTAAACCTAATAAATTACAACAAATTATTTCCAGAAAACGTAATGATTTATTAGTTAATACTAAAAAATCAAAAAGCTTAAAAAATGCACTATTAGTAAATCCAGGTGCAGTAATTTGTGAAATTAAACGAGCTTCCCCATCTATAGGTAAAATTATTGAAATTAATGACATAGAAAGTAGGGCTAAAGAGTATGTAAATATTGGAGCTAGAGCAATTTCAGTTTTAACAGATGAAGGATTTTCTGGATCTATGGAAGATTTAAAATTAGTTGCAAGAGAATTAAAGGATACTAATATTCCTATTTTATGTAAAGATTTTATTTTTACCGCAAAACAAATAGCTGAGGCAGCGAATGCAGGAGCAGATGCTATTTTATTAATTGTAGCAGTTTTAGGAAATGAAATTGCAAATTTAGTAAAAATAGCTCATGATTTTGGATTAGAAACAGTAGTAGAAATCCATAATTCAAATGAATTGCAACTAGCATTAGATTCGGACACTGATATTATTGGAGTTAACCAACGCAATTTAAATGATTTTTCAATGCATCCAGAGATCTTTGCTAAAATTATAGATAAATTACCAAAAAATATTATTAAAATTGCCGAATCAGGCATTACCTCATATATTGACGCAAAAAATCTATTCCTTATGGGATATGACGCTGTATTGGTTGGTGAAGCATTTTCGAAACTTCAAAATCCAAAAGATTTTTTTACCGATGAAAGTTAAAAGATGTTAATAAAAATTTGTGGGATAAATAATGTAGAAATAGCAAAAAAAGCAGCAATAGCAGGTGCTAATTATATAGGATTATTATTTTCCAATATTTCACCTCGCAAAATTGATATAAATTTAGCTAAAGAAATAACAAAAGAAGTAAGAGCATCTGGAGCTGAGGTGGTAGCAGTATTTGTTGATGAATCATTAGAAGAAATGCTTAATATTATAAATGAATTAAATTTAAAATTAATACAGTTACACGGAAATAAAGTTAGAGCCTTATGTGATAAATTACCAGAATATTTACAAATTATTTATGTAGTAGATGGTAAAGAATTGCCGCCTAAACTAAACCCTAATAAAGATTTTTTATTATTTGAAAAAATTGCCTTGCACAAATCAGAGTTTCGCTATTTTATAGCCGGAGGCTTAAATATTTATAATGTTAGCACACAAATCTCCTTATTAAAACCACATGGAGTTGATGTGTCCTCTGGAGTAGAGGAATCATTAGCAAAAAAAGATGATAAGAAAATTAAAGATTTTATTAATAAAGTTAGACTAGGATATTATGGTGATTTTGGCGGCCAATATGTTCCTGAATTATTAATAAAACCTCTTAAAGAGTTAGAAACTGCCTATAATGATATAGCAAAAAATGCAATGTTTAGAAATGAATACGAAAATATTTTAAAAAATTATTTAGGTAGACCTACTCCCATAACTGAAATTAAATCATTTGCTAAAACAATATCACTAAAAAATACTCCTCGTATCTTTTTGAAAAGAGAAGATTTATTACATACAGGAGCACACAAAATCAATAATGCAGTAGGGCAGTGTTTACTAGCTAAAAAAATGGGTAAAACTCGCATTATAGCTGAAACTGGAGCTGGTCAACATGGTCTGGCAACTGCCACTGTTTGTGCAATGTTTGGTTTAGAATGCATAGTTTATATGGGTAGTGTAGATATAGAGCGACAATCTCCTAATGTAGCTAAAATGAAATTATTAGGGGCTAAGGTAATAGCTGTTAATAATGGTTCTGCTACTTTAAAAGATGCAGTTAATGAAGCACTACGTGATTGGGCATATAATTATGAAATCTCTCATTATTGTTTAGGTTCCGCATTAGGTCCACATCCTTTTCCTAAAATTGTAGCTGATTTTCAATCTATAATTGGAAAAGAAGCTAAAGAACAAATAGCTATCGAAACTAGTAAAAATCCCAATGTAGTTATAGCTTGTATAGGTGGTGGTTCCAATGCAATAGGAATTTTTTCCGCTTTTATTGATAATGAAAAAATTAATTTAATTGGAGTAGAAGCAGGGGGCGTTGGATCTGGATTAGGAAATAATGCCGCTAGATTTCAAGAAGGTAGAGTAGGGGTATTACACGGTGCTAAAACTTTTATATTACAAGATAATAATAATCAAATTGTAGAGACTTATTCAATTTCTGCAGGACTAGATTATCCTGCAGTTGGACCACAACATTCTTATTTATTTACAACTGGCAGAGTTACATATGAAGTAGCAACAGATAGCGAAGCATTAGAAGCATTTAAATTACTTATTAAAACTGAAGGAATCATTCCTGCATTAGAGTCAGCCCATGCTTTAGCCTATATTATGAAAAATATTAATAATTATAATGCAAACGATATAATTTTAATTAATTTATCTGGACGTGGAGATAAGGATTTGCCACAGTTATTATCAGGAGTATTAAAAAATGCAACGGATTAAAGAAGCATTTACTAATAAAGCAAAAATTGCTTACTTAACAGCTGGCGATGGAGGAGATATTAGTTATAATTATTTTTTAGCATTAGCTAAAGGTGGCGCAAATATTTTAGAAATTGGTGTACCATTTTCTGATCCAATTGCTGATGGTGTAGTAATTCAAAAAGCTATGAAGCGTTCTTTAGCAAATGGTACTACTTTAATCAAAGTATTAGAGCTTTGTATTAAAGTTCGTTCACAAACTGAAGCAGCTATTATATTGTTTACTTACTATAATCAAATACATAACAATTTGCCTAAATTTTTAAATGATGCAAAAAATGCTGGTATTGATGGAATTTTAGTAATAGATCTACCTTATGAAGAAAGTTCCCAATTAATTTTCTTAGCTAATAAGATAGGTTTGGCTGTGATATTTGTAGCTGCTGTATCAACTTCTTTAGCAAGGATTAAACAACTTTCTAATAATATAGCTAATGGTTTTCTCTATTATGCGTGCCAGAAGGGAACAACGGGAGTAAGAGATGAATTATCAGTTGAAATTGAAAACCGTATACAAGAAGTTAAAGCAAATTCTTTTTTACCGGTTGCAGTTGGCTTTGGAGTTTCTAATAATGATATGGTAAATAGGATTTTAACTATAGCTGATGGCTGTATTATTGGTTCATATTTTGTAAATGCTATTGCAAATAACATTTCCGCAAATGAATTGCAAAATTTAGCAGCTAATATTTTTAAAGAAAATAAAAACAAATAAATTAAAGGTTAAATTAAAATGTCATTTAGGATTATAAAAAAAGTTCCTTCCGGGGATGAAATCATAAAACAATTACCTCTAACAGAAAAGCAATATAAAAATATTGAAATACACCGTAAGGAAATACGTAATATACTTGCAGGACGTGATAATAGATTACTAATAATTGTAGGACCTTGCTCTGCTTGGCCTTATGATGCTGTTTTGGAATATGCAAACAGACTTATTAAAGTAGATAAAAAAGTGAAAAATAAATTAAAAATAGTAATGCGTAGCTACGTTCAAAAGCCACGAACAGTTACAGGCTGGGCAGGACCGATTAATCAGCCTGATCCTTTAAGACCGCCAAATATAGCAAATGGGTTATATTATGCTCGTAAACTTATGCTAGAAATTACTAATAAAAATTTAGCCATAGCTGATGAAGCGTTATTTACTAATAATTCTCATAGTTTTTTAGAACTATTATCCTGGGTAGCAATAGGAGCTAGAAGTACCGAAAACCAAGAGCATAGAATTTTTGCTTCCAGTTTAGATTTTCCTGTAGGAATGAAAAATCCTACTAGTGGTTCAATTAAAACTGGAGTAAACGGAGTAATAGCAGCTCAATATAGGCATACCGCTATCTTTGATGGCTATGAAGTAGAAACTAGTGGCAATCGATTTGCACATTTAGTATTACGTGGTGGAAATAATAAACCAAATTATGGACTTGAGTATTTAGAGCAGGCCAAACATTATTTAGAAATTGCTCAAATTAAGAATCCATCAGTTATTGTAGATGTGAGCCATGATAATTGCTTAATTAATGGAGTTAAAGAATATAAAAAACAAGGAGAAATAATTTTTGAGGTAATCAATATAATTAAGCAAAATCCTCAACTGGCAAAAATAATTAAAGGATTTATGCTAGAGAGTTTTATTAAAGAAGGAAGACAAGATATAAATAATCTATCTTCAATAGATATAAATGGTTTATCGATTACTGATCCTTGTTTAGGCTGGGAACAAACAAATGACATTCTTTTAAAACTAGCCCGCATTTGCTAATTTATAAATAGTAAAATTTTATAGGTAATGATTTTAAAGTGAAAAAATATATAACTACTGGCAATATAGAGATAATAAAAGTAATTAAAGAAATGCCATATAAAAATGGTATTAATAATTTTATTACTAAATTAGATACTCATAAAGGAATGTTATTAGCTTCTAACTTTGAGTATCCTAGTCGTTATACAAGAGGGGATATAGGCTTTATAAATCCACCTGTACAAATTACTGTTTATAAAGATAATTTTATCATAATTGAGGCTTTAAATGAGCGGGGAGTTATATTACTTAGTGCCATAAATTCTATTATAGCAAAATTAACTATTATTGAAAATTTTCAAGAAAGTAAAACTAAGTTATCATGCACGATTAAAAAAAATAAAGAAAAATTTTCGGAAGAAGACAGAAGTAAACAGCCTTCAATATTTTCAATTTTAAGAGAAATAATTAACTTATTTTCT
>CALMTA010000088.1 GCA_937872505.1 uncultured Neisseriaceae bacterium
TAGCAATATTACCAATAGTAGCAAGTAACATAATAATGGTATTACAACCTAATCCGTCAATACTATTCAAATTATTAAAACCTGATAATGATTTACTGCATTCTTTCAATTTAGCATCTAATGTTTTTATTTGCTCATTAATGGATTTAATTAGACTAATCATTGTTGCTATATTTGTGTCTGCTGTTGTATTTATTGCAATTGCAGATACTCTTTTTAATCCAATAATGCTACGTAAATCAGTAGCTTTTATTATAATGCCATGACTTAATAGAAATCCATACAATTCATTTTTTAGCATAGTGCGTTGTTTAACTAACAACTTTCTTGTATTAAATAATGATTGTAAATCTTGAAACATCATCTCTTTTACTTTAGTTTCTGGTAACATGTCTTTACTTAAATGAAATGCTAATGTTTTAGCATCATTTTTATCTGTCTTATTATGTGAACTTGATATTACTTTAAATCGTACAGTATCAACAACAACTATCCTTTTTACTAAACTGGCACATTGTCGATTAAACCATGCACTATTAGTCGTAGCTTCAAAACAGAGTTCATCTTCAAATTTTAAAGTCGCCTTAAATTTATCGATTTCATCAATTTTAAAATTCTTATGTGTATATTTTCCTTCTGTTAAATAACATGCAGCAATTTTAGTTTTATGTAAGTCAACTCCAATATATCTCATTTTGCTATCCTATTAAACATTAATAATTTAGCAAAATGAAACAAATATTGATTAAATTTCACCTCTCTTCTAAACGAGATAAGTATATAATATACTTCTCACTATGGTGATTCGGTGTGGATAAATCAGACTAATCTAAAAAACGAGCTACAAGTCTCAAGTTACTTTTCAGTCTATTTTTCTATTCCACTTTGCTGTCTATTATTAACTTAAACCATTAATTTAGGCAGCAATTTTATTATAAATTTAATCAACAATTCATTTTATTAATTGAAGAAGTTATCATACCATCTAAAATTTATCTATTATTAATAGTTCTACATATTAAAAATTTAAAGATAACAACTTACTATTTGATATAATCCAAAACTCAAATCATTCAAATAAGAGGGTATAGAATATTAATATGCAGGATAGTTTAATTAAATTAATCGCAATTAAAATTGATTTTAATTTTAAGAAACATTTATATTTATTAAATAAAAATTCTCAATTAAAAATACTAAATTATAAATTCAAACGAGATCAAAATATTGCTTTTGCTTCAGAAATCTTAAAATACTATTATTTGGCTAAATATCTTGGAATTGAGCCTAAAAAAATAAAAATTGCTAATTCTAAATATGGTCGACCATTTCTTGTAGATAACCCCTTAAATATTGATTTTAATATTTCACACAGTGGTGAATATGTAGTAATGGCAATTGCATATACTGCTAAAGTTGGCATAGATATTGAACAGATAAATTATAATATTATTCCTTCACAATTAGCAAACATAGTATTCTCTGAAACAGAAAAAAAGTGGGTAGGAGATGACATTAAAAAATTTTTTAACATATGGACTAAAAAAGAAGCTGTTCTTAAAGCATATGGAACTGGTTTTGGCAAAGATGATTTCATTAAGACATGCTTAGAAACTGATAATCAGAAATTTAAATACCTCATCTATTCAACCGAAATTTTTGATAAATATTATATATCTGTTTGCTTGAATGCTATAGATTATCAATAATATATTATGTAAACCTCACTCAAAGTACAATTTTAAAAAATAGAAATTTAGTAAAATCAAATAAATTCTTTCCTTGTAACTTAAATATTAATTTCCAAACAAAATCTAATATTAATTGAAGCATATTTTATTTAATTAAAAAACGTAATAGTAACGGAAGATTTAGTTGACGCATTTTTTTGTCAATAGAGTATTTCCCTGCCCCTGTCAGTATGAAACTCAAACACACAAAACTCCAGAATGCTAAAAATTCCCAACCGCCACCTGGCATAAACCAGAAAAACCCAGCTTCATTGTGCTTACCCAAAAAAATAGCAACGATAAGAAATACAAAAGCCAAAAATGCAACTAACCGAGTAAAAAAACCCAAAGTTAACCCTAGAAAAGCTAATAGCATACATATACCAACAAATATAACCAAATACTCAGGGTATGGTAACTCCATTTGTTTATAAACTTGCGCAACCATCAATCGTATCTGTTTTCCCATAAATAACTGTTGGATAGCATAAGGTAAAAAATTTAATCCAACATATATACGAATTAAGAATAATTGCAGTCCAATTGAATCTTTCATAAAAAATATCCTATTTGAAAAGTTAAATAAGTTAAATATTAAACCATACTACTATAACAAATTTTTAGGGCTTGATGTAATGATCTTTAATCGCAACAAATATTTTAACTATTGTATTCTCATGGTTATTTAAATCTTTATTATATACCTCAAAATCACAGGTATATGCTCTTGAAATATTTGAATTCCAAATAGATTTCCATTGTTTCAATACGATGCCTTGTAATATATTTCCTTTAACTATATGCATATTATAATTCCCTCCCCCAATTTTTTTTACAACAAGTCCATCAGG
>CALMTA010000089.1 GCA_937872505.1 uncultured Neisseriaceae bacterium
TTTTATTTGTGTAACTAAGGCTTTAATATACAACTTATTTTCATTAAAACCATGAAGAAAATTAATTGTCGGCAAATACATTTTACTTTTATAAAATTTATATACTTGATCAAATAACGATAATGTTGTAGTACTAGAGAATTGAGGATATAGTGGAATTAATAATAAATTATTAATATCATATTTTGAATGAGCAAAGCTTAAAACTGCATTAATATTTGCTGACTCTGAATAGCAAAATGCATTTTCAATTATTATATCTTCTGAAACTAACTTGGATAATTCATTTTTTTGTTTTTGGGAATAATATATTAATGGAGATATACATTCATTATTATCTTTATATATCCATATTTTTTTATATTGATTAACTAATTTTTTTGAACGCTTAGGTAAAATTAAAAAATTTAAAAGAGGCAACCAAATAATTTTTGGTATCCTTACTACTCTAGAATCAGATAAAAAAGTCTTAAGAAATTTTTTAATTGAATGTGCATTTAATTGCTCCGGAGAACCTAAATTAACCAGTAGAACCAAAGATTTTGATTTCATTAAACCCTTTATATACCTTCATAATTACATTTTCTGTTCTTGTTTTTTTATAAGACGTTTCATATTAGCTTTATGTTTATATAATACAAAAAGTGCTATTATAATTGTTGCCCCAAAATAAGCATTATTTCCCATTAATAAAAAAGCATATAGCGGTGCAAAAATCATGGAAACTATAGCTGATAATGAAGATATTTTCGATAATTTAAATATCAATAACCAAGTTAATATTACTAATAACCCTAACCAAGGATTAAAAGCCAGTATTACCCCTAATGATGTCGCAAACCCTTTTCCACCTTTAAACTTAAAATAAATAGGAAAAATATGCCCGACAACCACTGCTATACCACATAAAGCAATTACAGTTTTAGCATTATCGACACCACCTAATACTAATTGTGCAATACCTACTGCTAAAACACCTTTTAAAAAATCACCTAAAAATGTAAAAACTGCAGCTTTCTTATTACCGCTACGCATAATATTGGTAGCACCAGCATTATGAGACCCATAGGTCCTTGGATCGTCTATTTTCATAAATTTGCTAAAAATAATAGCAAATAATATTGAGCCTAAAAAATAAGATAAAATAATTAAAAAATATAACATCGTAATGTCTCCCTATATGTAAATAAATTATATATTATTTACATTATAATTTTAAATAATTTTTAATTTTTATTAATATTTAATATTTACTTCCAACTGTTGGTTTAAATTTGTTGGGTTTACATTAAAATTAACACTATCACTTGGTTTAATAGGAACTAAAAAATTATTGCCTGATTTCTGAATTACATCCCTAGTTGGTTGATCTTGCAATGCATTTTGATTAACAGTTGATTTTGCATAATTGCCTGTTACTGAATTGTCAACAATAGATGAATTATCTGCCACCGCATTCCCTTTATAGGTCATTGCTTTTGCAATAGCAGTATTAACTTTTTTTTCACAAAATACATTATCACCTTTGCTTTGCATGCGATTACAATATGAAGTAGTATCGCTAGCATTTCGCTTAACTTCTACTAAAGGCTTTACTGGTAAATCAGGATCTTCTTGACTAGGCATAATAAATTCAGGCACATAATCAGCTAACCCTAAAGCAAACGTACTTTTAATAATACACACCAATACAATATTTGATATTTTCATTATTAATACTTCACTTTGTCTATGTATTTTAAACCTGTAAATGTACTATATAGAAAATGAAGAACCACATCCGCAAGTTGTTGTTGCATTAGGATTCTTAATTGTAAATTGCGATCCTTCAAATGAATCTACATAATCAATTTCAGCACCCACTAAATATTGATAAGACATACTATCAACCAAAAGTTTAACACTGTCTTTTTCGATAACCAAATCATCTTTATTTATAATTTCATCAAAGGTAAATCCGTATTGAAACCCTGAACAGCCCCCACCAGTTATAAAAACTCTTAATTTTAAATCTGGATTACCTTCTTCTTCAATTAATGCTTTAACTTTATTAACTGCATTTTGCGTAAAATTCATTGTATTTTCCAAAGCTACTCCTAATTTATCATAATTTTCCTGATACTATTTTATCATAAAACTGCTTTATTACATTAAAATAAAAATCCTCCCATAAGGAGGACTTTTATTTTAAACGAAAATATATAATTTTATTATTTGCTTATATTTGCTGCCTCAGCTACTTCTTTAGCAAAATCAACTGATTTTTTCTCTATACCTTCACCTACTACAAACATTGCAAAAGAATTAACTTTTGCGTTTTTGCTTAATAATAATTTCTCTACGGTTAAATCAGGATTTTTTACAAATGGTTGACCTAATAATGTTATTTCAGATAAGAATTTAGTAATTCTACCATCTACCATTTTTGCTATAATTTCAGCTGGTTTTCCTGATGCTAGAGCTTGTTGAGAATAAATACTTCTTTCTGATTCAATTTTTTCACTAGGAACATTTTGTGCAGACACACAAATTGGCTTATATGCAGCAATATGCATTGCTATATCTCTACCTAATTCAGAATCCCCTATCAAATCTACTATAACACCAATTTTTTTTCCGTGAAGGTAAGTCGCAACATTACCATCAGTCGCGAAATATTCAAACCTGCGAACAGTAATATTTTCTCCTAATTTTGCAATAATGTCTTTTCTGGTTTCTTCTATAGTTTTACCATTTTGCAATTTAACCTCTGCTAATTGTTCAAACGATGTAATGTGATTTTCAGCAATAGTTTTAGCTATTTCATTAGCAAAATTTACAAAATTTTCATCTTTTGCTACAAAATCAGTCTCACAATTAACTTCTACTAAAGCACCATGTTTATTATCTGGTAACACATAAATTGCAACTGTACCTTCTGCTGCTGTTCTATCAGCAACTTTACCAGCCTTTGCTCCACTTTTTACACGTAGAATTTCTTCTGCTTTTTTCAAATCACCACTAGCTTCTACTAATGCTTTTTTGCACTCCATCATTCCTAACCCAGTTAACTCACGCAACTGAGAAACCATCTGTGCTGTTATATTTGACATAATAAAAATAACCTCTCTATTTAATTTTTAATTGCAAATAACCATATTTATGATTACCTTCTATTAAATTTATTCCTTATCTTCCGTAGTATCTTCTGATATATTAAGCTCTACATTACTTTCTGTTGATTCATCTTCAGATTCATTTTCAACTGCTTCGCTCTTTTTTACTCTACGTATAGTTTTTTTCTTTGGCTCTACCATGCCATTTTTTTCTACAAGTTCCATCTTAACATGGCTTACTAACTCTTCAACAATACTCTCTTTTGCTAAAGCAATAGAATCGGCAACAGCTGTTAAATATAGCTTAATTGCTTTTGATGAATCATCATTACCTGGTATAACATAATCAATTTCTTGAGGATCATTATTAGTATCAACAATACCAATTACAGGAATGCCTAATTTTTTTGCTTCTTTAATAGCAATATCATGACAGCCAGTGTCGATAACAAATATTGCAGATGGAATAGATTTCATTTGCACAATTCCACCTATACTTGATTGCAATTTCTCAATATCCCGCTTTAAATCCAATATTTCCTTCTTAGATAAACCATTATCTCCAGATTTTTCTAATAATACGGATTTTGTTTCAAGTTTTTTTATTGATTTTTTAACTGTTTCAAAATTAGTTAACATACCACCTAACCAACGATAATCAACATAAGGCATTCCTACACGTTTTGCTTCTTCTGCAATTATCTCTCTTGCTTGTGGTCTGGTTCCTACGAATAAAATCGTTCCTTTATTTTTTACTGTTTGTTTGATAAACTTTAATGCATCATCAAACATCGTTACTGTTTTATCTAAATTAATAATATGAATTTTATTTCTCACACCAAAAATAAAAGGTTTCATTTTTGGATTCCAGTATTTAGCTTGATGCCCAAAATGAGCGCCAGCTTCAATTAATTTATCTAATGAAATAGACATATAAAATTTTCCTTAAAAAGGGTTATGCCTCCACTCTTGGATTTATATAAAAAGCCACATTTATATATTACTTTTTACACCCTTTTACCAAAAGTGTGCGGATTTTTTAATAAACAAAACTCAGTATATAAATAAACTGAGTCCGTTATTTTACCATTAAAACTGCCTGTGTAGATGAATTTTTTGCATAATAGCTGCAGAAATCTCTTCAATAGATTTTTTACTAACATTTAAACAAGGTATATCATAATGCTGCATTATTAATTCTGCAGCAGCAATTTCAGCACGACAGGTGCTTAATTGAGCATATTTGCTATTTGGCATTCTATGCGTTCGTATATGATGCAGCCGTTCTGCTTCAATCGTTAAACCAAACAATTTATTATGATGAGAAACTAACATTTTAGGTAATTTATCACTATTTAAATCGGTTTCAGCAAATGGGTAATTAGCTGCTTTTAAACCATAATTAACTGCTAAATAAAGACAAGTTGGGGTTTTCCCTAC
Source organism: uncultured Neisseriaceae bacterium (assembly GCA_937872505.1). GTDB lineage: Bacteria > Pseudomonadota > Gammaproteobacteria > Burkholderiales > UBA11063 > Aquella. Next base: position 4,536 of record CALMTA010000089.1, read on the forward strand.
TCGAGAAACACCTATTAAAATAACATCTGCATCTTCATAATTTTTACTACTAATACCATCATCATTTGCTAATGAAAAATCAATAGCATCAATCCTTTTATAATATTTTAATTCATCACTAATACCATGCGACATACCTACTACTTGAGAAGCTTCCTGCTTTAATTCTAATTCTAATGATGGAATAAGAGTCTCAAAAAAATCAATATGAAATATGTAGTCTAATTTAAACTTATTCCTTATAACTGGATTAATAATGCTAGTTAAAACGATCGGTTTTTCTGAATCATGCAAATATCTATTATTAATCTTTAATATTGCTTTATCTGCTTTTGATATAGAGTCCACAAAAGGAATTAACTCTTTTCTAAAGACTATGCTGTTAAATTGTGTCAATAATGCATTACCTAAGCCTTCAGTAGTGATTCCAGTACGATCAGAA
>CALMTA010000090.1 GCA_937872505.1 uncultured Neisseriaceae bacterium
TCAAAATTAAAATTTTGCAATAATTTTAATAATACTTTTTCTAAATCTCCCCCTACGTACCCCGCCTCTGTTAAAGTAGTAGCATCAGCTATCGCAAAAGGTACATCTAAAAATTTTGCTAAAATCTGTGCAAGAAGGGTCTTTCCCGAACCAGTGGGACCTATCAATAAAATATTGCTTTTACTTAACTCTACTTCATCATTACTTGAATCATAAATTCTTTTATAATGATTAAACACCGATACTGCTAAAACTTTTTTTGCTTGTTCTTGACCAATTACATACTTATCCAATTCTGCTTTAATTTCTTTTGGCTTTGGAATTGGTTTTTCAGCTACTGAAAACATATCAATATCTACTTTATCTGGAGCTGACTTTAAAATATCTGAACAAACCTTAACACATTCATTACAAATATGCCCATCTTCACCTCCAATTAAATGATCAACTTGCTTCTCACTTTTACCACAAAAGGAACAATTTTTATCTATCATTCTTAAAACCTTTACTTATCTTCAACCATTTTTACTAAATCACTTTGAGAAGAAATCATAGCATCAATTAATCCATATTTTACTGCTTCTTCTGCTGACATAAAATTATCTCTATCAGTATCACGCTCAATTTCCGTAATTTTTCTCCCTGTATGTTTAGCCAACAACTTATTTAAATGCTGTTTTAAAAATAAGATATTTTTCGCATGAATTTCTATGTCTGAAGCTTGTCCTTTAAACCCACCTAAAGGTTGATGAATCATAATCCGCGAATTAGGTAGAGCATAACGTTTGCTACCGGCTGCTAACAAAAAAGCACCCATACTACAAGCTTGCCCAATACATAAAGTATTCACATTACATTTTATAAAGTTCATTGTATCATAAATAGACATCCCAGCTGTTACAGAGCCTCCTGGTGAATTAATATAAAACCAAATATCTTTATCTGGATTTTCTGCTTCTAAAAATAACATCTGTGCCACTACTAAATTAGCCGTTTGATCATTTACTTCACCAACTAAAAAAATTACTCTTTCTCTAAGTAGTCGAGAATAAATATCAAAAGATCTTTCTCCTTTAGAACTTTGCTCAACAACTACTGGTACTAAAGTATTCATGTGAATCATTTTTGCTCCTTCTTTGGAAATAATTTTTTAAAAATTGATTTATCTTCATACTTAAAATTATTAATCACATCTACTTCTTCTTTAAATACTTCAGATTTTGCTAACTGCATAGCAAATTGTTCCTTATAATATGGATAAGCATGAGCTAAAAGGTTAGCATAAAAAATAGCTCCTGAATTATCTCCTATTAATTTGCATATTATAACTTGTTTAAAAATACCTCCAGGATAAGGCAATTCGTTACTTAACATATCAATATATCTCTTTTGCTCTTCTATCGTTAATGCTGAATTTGTCATTGCAAATGTCGGCATATTATAAGTATCTAATACTGATAATGCAGGTAGTGCCCATAATGGATTATTATCAATTATTTTTTCTAACTGTACAACATTATTTTTAAACATAACTTCTTCTTGAGGTCTATCTGTTAGTTCCATTACTTTATTGTACATAGAAAAATTAACAAAACAAAACCATATAAACCCAGTAAATAAAACAGTAACCACTCCCTTAATTACCCGAGTGTTTGTAATGGTATAAACAGCTTTATTTATTGATAAAAAGAAAATAAAATAGGCTAAAAAATATGCATACCATAAAGGATATTGAAACAAACTTTGGGTAAAAATAGTTAAAATCATAAATAATAAGAATAATGTAGCATAATTATTAAATTTTTTAAACATATAGTATAGAGAAAAAGCAAAACCATATACCATTGTAATAATAAAACCAACTATTCCTGTTTCAGCCAAAATATTTAAAGGAGTGTTGTGACTATGCGTGTAGAGTGCTGAATTAGCAGGAATATACATAAACCTATCAGATAACATAAGGTAAATAGCTTCTTTTGAATACTGATACCAGCCAACACCAAATAATGGATTATGAATAAACATTATTATACATTTATACCATTCATAAAATCTTCTATAGGTTGATTGCCCTATATTTTCCGAACTAAAGCGAAAAATCCCTGAAGTTATATCCCTTCCATCAATTAATAACATGATTTTTGGTAGAAAAATTTCTAAAACTAATAATCCTACAAATAAAAATGAAACTATAAATAATACTTTTTTATTCTTAGATTTATCAGTATTTTTTCTATTTATAAACATAAAAATAAATAATGATATAAAAGCAGCAATAAAGAAAGCAAATGGTGTTCTTGAAGTAGTAATAGTTAACATAACTAAGAAAAATGTACTATATAATGTAAAAATTAATAAATTAATTTTTTCTATAAAATATAAATAAGCTAAAGCAAATACCCCTATAGTAATAAAATCTACATAATCATTTTTTTGTCCAATATTACCAAATGCATATATGCTGTCTGATCCAACGTATAGAATATAATCACGAAAATTTTCTGCAATACCAGTGAACTGCAATAAAGCGTACAGAGCTTGAATTGTGCTTCCTATTAACACTGCAAAAGCAACAGTTTTTATAAGTTTTTGCTGTTGCAGCTCATTATTTTCTACTAAAGATGTTACGCCGATAGAAAGAAAATACAAAATAAAAAATTCTAATGCAACTGCTAAATTAACACCAGGAATTCTTATATTTATTACCCCAATTTGCAAAATTAAAAATATAGTAAACAATATTGATGCTATACCTGTACTAGAAACTAAATAAGGAAAACACCGCTGCAATTATAAGAACTAAAATTTCACTATAAAATTTTGATACGGGAAAATAACTATATGGCACTAATAATGGTACAATAAATAACGAAAAAATTGATAAAATGATTAATTTATCAAGTATTCTTGCACTCATATGCTGCTTAGTCATATATTTTTATCCTTTTTAATGCCAAAAAGCATACCAAGCAATATCTTGGTATTCCCAGTATTGCTTGATATATTTACTATTCGGAAAATTTAACGCTAACACATTTTGGGTAGATTCACTTAAATCTTTTTGATTTAAATTCTTATAAGCTACTACTTGCAGTGCCAAAGCCTCTTCTATATACTGAGTTTTTGGATAATTTGTAATTATATTTTGTGCCCTGCCAATTGCCGCTAAATAGGCTTTTATTCTCATGTAAAATCTAGCCCTATATATCTCCCCCCTAGCCATTGCGTTTACCAATCTATTAATTTTATCTTTTGCATCTGGTGTAAACTTTGAATCAGGAAACCTAGTCACTAATTCATAAAAAGAAAAATATGCTTCTTGTAAACTTTTCGGATCTCTTTCACTTAAATCTTGACCAGTAAACCTTGAAAGTAATCCATTATCATTTTTGTAATTAATATACCCTTTCAAATATAGTGCATAATCCATATTTGGGTTTGTTGGATATGTTTTTATAAACTGATCCAAAGTAGGCAATGCAAATTCAGCTTCATTATGCTGATAATATGCGTAAGCCAGATCTAATAAGCCTTGTTGTGCATATATTCCATATGGATAAGTAGATTCTAAAACTTTATATAATTTAATTGCTTTAGACCAATTACCATTATTCAACGTGGTATTAGCTTCGTTGTACAACTTCTGAATAGTCCACTTTTTTGCTTCACTTCTAACCGCATCTTCACTGTCTGCACAAGAAAACAAGAATAGTGATAAAATCACAAGTATTAAAATTTTTTTAAAAGAAAGCATTTGTTATGTCTTCACCTCAAATAAAGATGCTAAATATTCCAGATAAATTTATAGGACAACGTTTAGATAGCACTCTGGTCGCGATTATACCAGAATTATCCAGAAATCGCCTAACAAATTGGATTAAAAATGGCTCAATATTAGTAGATAATCATTTAAGTAAGGCAAATTATAAAGTATTAGGTGGCGAATTAATTACCATTAAAATACCGACTAGTGACGATGTACTAGCATTTACCCCAGAAAATATTAGCTTAAACATTGTCTATAAAGATAATGACATAATTGTAATAAATAAACCTGCAAATTTTACAGTACACCCTGGAGCTGGTAACTGGCACGGCACTTTATTGAACGCTCTTTTATATCATTTTAAAGAACTAGCATTAATCCCTCGTGCAGGCATAGTTCACCGCTTAGATAAAGATACTACTGGTTTAATGGTAATAGCAAGAACACTACAGTCTCAGGCTAATTTAGTAAAGCAACTTCAAAATAGAACAGTCATAAGAATTTATCATGCTATTGTTGAAGGAAAATTAAATAAAGAAGGAGTAATTAATAAAAATATTGGCAGAAATAATAAAAATAGAACTAAAATGACTACTCTTGAATTTGGCGGCAAAGAAGCTATCACTCATTATAAAGTTTTAGAATATTTTAAACAATTTAGCTATATTGAATGTCAATTAAAAACCGGTAGAACTCATCAAATTAGAGTACACTTAAAATCAATTAATCACCCTATAGTAGGAGACCCATTATATTCTACAAAAAAAAACCATTATAGTAAACCAATTATAGAAGCTATTAAAGAATTAAATCGTCAGGCTCTGCATGCTACTAAATTAAGTCTCATTCATCCTACTACTAATAAAGAAATGTCTTGGGAAATACCTTTAGCAAAAGACATACAAAATTTATTAACACAACTAGAAAAAACCTCTAACTATTAGACTATAGGAGCAAAAACTCATGCTAAACAATCCAAATTTTCTTCAAGCTAATTGGAATGCCCCAGCAAATATAAAAACCATTATCACCACTAGAATTGGTGGAAACTCTACAGGACAATTTGATAGTTTGAATTTAGCATTACATGTTAGCGACAACCCTGAAATCGTTATTAAAAATCGTAACCTTCTAAAAAAATATTTGCCATCTGAGCCATTTTGGCTAAACCAGACACATAATAATTATGTAATAAACTTGGATAACGTGGAATCCAATTCAAATTTAATATTTGATGCAAGTATTACATCGGTTAGAAATAAAGTTTGTGCAATATTAACTGCAGACTGTTTACCAATTCTATTAACTAACAAAAAAGGAACCTTTGTTGCTGCAATTCATGCTGGCTGGAGAGGCCTTTTAAATAATATTATTGAAAACACTATAAATATGCTAAAACCAGATTCTACTATCCTTGCATACATTGGCCCCTCTATCTGTGAAAAACATTTTGAAGTAGGAAATGATGTTTTTAATAAATTCACTAATATTTCTCCAAAAAATCTAAATTATTTTAAAGAAAAAACTTCAGTCAATAAAGAAATTAAATATTATTGTAATTTAATTGAAATAGCTAAGGATTTATTATTAAATGCTGGCTTAGATTCTAAGAATATATGGGTTAGTAATGAATGCACTTATTGCAATAATGATTTATTTTATTCATACAGGAAAAATAATGTAACTGGTAGAATAGCTAGTTTAATATGGTTAGAATAATTTTTTTTAAATATGCTAGAATTACTAATTTTAATTTATTAAGGAACTATTAATGTTAGCTAAAAGACTTGAAACTCGTCATTTAAACATGATTGCTTTAGGTGGCTCAATAGGGACTGGAATATTTTTAGCAAGCGGATATGCTATTAGCCTTGCCGGTCCAGGTGGTGCTTTATTAGCTTACCTATTAATATCGATCATGGTATTTTTTTTAATTACAAGTTTAGGTGAATTATCAACCTATAATCCATCTAGCGGCTCTTTTTGCGAACATTCTAGTTTATACGTAAATAAACCATTCGGTTATGCAATGGGCATTAATTACTGGTTTAATTGGGCAATTACCATTGCCGCGGAAATATCTGCAGCAGTAATTGTAATGAAATATTGGTTTCCACATGGCTCAGATTTTTTATTTTCAGTATTATTTTTCTTTACAGTTTTAGGGTTAAATTTATTTTCTGTACGAATATATGGAGAAATAGAATACTTAATGTCTATTACAAAAATAGGTGTTATTTTAATTTTTATTATTTTAGGCAGCATTTTAGTTTGCAAAAATCCAGACTTTGGAGCGCATAATCTTGTAATTCAAGATGCCCCTTTTCATAATGGAATAAAAGGATTTTTTGCCGTATTTTTAGCTGCTGGATTTTCTTTTCAAGGGTCAGAATTAATTGGAGTGTCAGCTGGAGAAGCAAAAAATCCAAATGAAAGTATCCCTCGTGCAGTAAAAAATGTATTTTGGCGACTATTTTTATTCTTTATACTTTCAACATTAATAATAAGTTTATTAATTCCATTTAATGACCCTCAACTAGCAACTCAAAATGATGTTCATACTAGCCCTTTTACTTTAGTATTCTCTCATTATTTAAATGGAAATTTAGCCGCTAATTTACTCAACTTTGTTATATTAGTTGCAATTTTATCAGCAGCAAATGCTAGTATGTACTCATCAACAAGAATATTATGGTATATGTCACATAAAAACCAAGCTCCAAAAATATTTTCCAAATTAACTACTTATGGTTTACCTGTAAATGCTTTGATTGGCACAGCAATAGTTGGCTCAACAGTATTCTTATCTTCTTTAATCAGTAATGGGCTTTTATTTACTAAATTAGTAAATGTTTCTGCAACCTGCGGATTTATTGCTTGGTTTGGTATTGCAGTTAGCCATTATTATTTTCGCCAACATGAAATTAGAAATGATACATCAAAACTCATTTATAAAGCAATCCTATATCCTTTTGGTCCCATTTTTTCCATGATATTTATTACCATAATTATTCTTGGTCAAGGCTATACATTAGTCAATAATTGGACTATTAGCGGGTTTATCGATATTTATGGTGCCTTAATAATGTTTTTATTTTTGATGATTTATTACAAATATTTTAGAAAAAATATAGCCACTACTTAAATACAAAAGAAATAGAGTGTTGTTCTTATTTATTAAATGGAATGACACTCAAAAATATTGCTCAAATAACTAATCCTTCATCTAGGACTATAGAGTCTAATATCACTAATAAAATTTAATTCTTTAAACAAACAAAAAACTTTTTACTATTTAAATAAATAATTAACTCATTATTTTCGAATCAAAAATATTTATAGTATTATAATAATGGCTTTCTAATATTTTTTGAAATTATTTCAATTAAAATTTGTTTAATTTAAATAGCTTTCATAACTTATCTATATGTTTACTTGGAGTATAATTATCATCTATTCGGCGTAAAAAATATTCATGCAACAACGCTTATAATACCGTTTAGTTTACGTAAAGGTTTTTAAAAAGGTAATATCATGACCACAGCACTTAACACTTGTTTAGTTGGTAAAAGTATAATAATAAAACCGGCATGCACTTCTAGTAAATTAGATCAGTTTAGTGAATATCGTTTAACTTCAACTTTAGCTAAAAATCTGAATAAGCAAATTGAAGAATATCTAAAAACAGAAGATGTGCCTATAAAATCTCTGGAAAATAGAGAATTTTTTATAAACAATTTATCAGACAAAGATATAGTAAACTTATCTTTATACTTATTTTATTCAAAAAATGGCATGGAGAATATTGGAATAACTGACTATCTTTTTAACACGGATTGTTTTTATAACGAAGATTACTATAAAAAAATCTTAATTTTATGTGATATCATTAGTAATAGATTAGAAAAAGTTTCTATTATAAAAAAGAATTCTTATTTCAGTAGCGATAAAAACCTTCAAGATTCAATACGAGTTATAATAAATCAGATAAAAATACATATTCTTGAGCCAAAGCTTAAGTTATTGAAAAGTTTTAAACCTTCAAACAATAAAGAATTAGAAAACGAAAAAATAGGATAT
>CALMTA010000091.1 GCA_937872505.1 uncultured Neisseriaceae bacterium
TACCTTCCACCAACCCCTGCTTGTAAGTTTACAGGTGTAAATATCTCGTGACTTATAGTTGAATGACTACCAACTAACTTTTCTTTATTCCCTACTTTCTTTAATATACCTTGTTTAAATATAGACCTTGCATTGTTGCTGTTTAAAGTTCCTGTAAAGTGTTGATACAAAGGAGAAGGCAAGTCTTCAAACTTACCATCCATGTTCTCTAACCCTTGCAAGATTTTTATAGCTAACTTACTACTTTTCTCTGCAATAGCAGAACCTAAAAATATCTCTAACTTGTTAGGTTTTGTTATTGACTTAATGTCATATCTTTTTGCACCATTAAACAACCACTCATGGTCAATACATGAAGCAGCCCAAAATGACTTCCCAGAACCACGAGAACCAAGAACAAATAAATCTAAGGCTTCATTAAAGTAGTATGGAAGTCCCAGAGGCGTGTCATGGGTTTTTAGTAAATAGTCATAAGGGTCAACATACTTTTTATATGTTCCATCAGGCTTTGTAATTCCTTCAACTTTCTCTATCCTTTTCTTATCTCCTAAAGATAATTTAGAAACTCCGTCAACACTTTCTTCATACCTTTTAACAAGTCTATTACAAGTAAACTCTTCATCTCCTTCAAAACCACTAAACCCTCTACAAATAATCCACGCATAAAAGAAAGCCCAATCAATATCTCTTTGGTCAGGAAAATTAGTGTACCTGCTATTTGTAGTAATATCTGTATGCTCTATCTTAAAGATATTAGCATAGAAATAATTTACAGGAGTCATGTATCTATAACCATCTCCATCTTTACCCCAATAACCTTCTATACATCTTTTCTTCTGTTCTCTCCAATAATCAAGCCTTTCTGGACTTTTTGGAAGTACAGGGTGGTCTCTGAATAGAAAATTATCCCTTTCTTTTATTACTGGAAATATCATTTCTTATATTAAACCTAATGAACTCTCACTTTCTATAACATCAGCTCTTGTCTTACTCAATTCACCTTTAGCAAACAATGCTTTACCAGCTTCTCTGAAAATCTTCCATATACTATCATGCTTGATAATCATTTTATCCAACATTTCAAAAGAAGTTTCATCATAAGGAGTGTTTCTCATAAAGATATTACGCTCTTCTAACTTAATTGCCCAATCATAGTACTCAATCTCTTCTTTACTATCAAGTACAACATGTTTGTATGCTTCAATATACTCCTTATATTCTGTTTGGAACACATCTTCAGACATATTTAAGTAATTTTCGCATATCCAGAGGAGCCTCTCATGCTTTTTAAAGACAAAAAGTCTGTTATAGCTATTGGCATCTTCCAACATAGCAATAGCCCACATGATAGAGCTTGAATTTTCCATCAACTTTAATTTATTGTATGGTGGAATAAGCTCTATCAGTGGGTTCTGTTCCCAGAAATCTCCTTTTATGTTAAAAGAATTAAGCAATTTCTAAAGTTTTATCTGCTACTGCACTTAAATATAATACTCCTGAAGAACCGTCTTCATAATATACCTCTATAGACTTCTTCACATCTACATATCTTTGAGGTAAATTTGAATAATCCTTATCTATCTGTAAACTTCCTTTAACAATGTTCCCTTTCCTCTGTAAATTAGTACACCCGCAGGTTCCTCTTACACCATTTAATACCGATATTTCATGTTCTCCTATCTTTATAGGTTTAACTCCCTCTGAAATAGGAACAGTTCCCAAATATTCAAACTGAAAATCTACTTTTGTTCCTGGGGCAACTACTCCAGCGCAAAACCAAGGCTTATCCCACAACTTAATTTCTTTGATGTCCATTTTCTTCTATGTTTTGTTCTGTATCTTCAGATACGGGTTTATTAAAAGATATTATATTTTTAAATCTTATCCACTGATTTTTAGTCTGCATTTCAGGATAACATTGTGCTCCACAAGCTTTATCTGCATAAAACAGTTCAGGAGTTTTACATCCACAATGTTTACACTGTCCATTAGACAAACATTCAGGACTTTTCATTCTCACTTGTTCTTTTCTCCACTCTACAATTTCTTGTACATAAGACAAGTGCTTATTGTAAAAGTCTATTGCCCATTTTCTTACATACCCTTCTATAAAAGCTTTTATATTCCTTGGTGTAATGTCTCTTAGTTTCATTTTGCTTTATGTGCTTTTTTCACTTGTTCTAAAATCTGTTCCCTAACATTGTTCAAATTTTCTTCTGTATCAGTTAATACAAGTGCCATTGAATGTTTTTCTGCAATCTCAAGCACATACCTATAACCTGTTACTGATTTGTTTACATCATGGATATAACCGTCTTGTTCTACAACTCCTACATAATCAATAAGGTCAGGACTGATTGTAAAACTTCCATTTGAAACTGTTAACAACATAGTTAGTTAATTTTTAGTTAAGAGTTCTTCTTTGTTCCATACAAGAACTATAAGGTCTTCTGGAAGATAGTGTAACATTTCCTCTGTTCTTTTTCCTGGTTCAATAATAACTTCAAACTTATCATCTTGAAATCTAAAAGGAAATATCCTATCCAGAGGATTACCATAGATAAGTCTCTTTGGATTATCAGGAGAGTTTCCTACAGGATGTTTAATATCATTAATTGGAGGTATTAACATACTGTCTTCTATAGAAACAATATCACCAACACTAATATTTTTAGTTATTTCTCCAATAGCAATAACTCTCCAATAATTATGCAACACATACATAGTCTCACCTAAAGGTCTTCCACTTGGACCAACTAAGTTTTGAAGAGCTACAGACTTTGACTTATCTTCTATAAAAGGTTGGATTAGAACTTTTTTCCCAAGAAACCTTGAGGTTCTATAATTCTCTATAATCTCTTCTTGCCTTAACCATTCTTTAAATCCGTGTATCATTTTTCTTATCACAATTTTGATGAAATAATAAAACCTCTGGTACAGTATTTCCATTAATTGGCATAGTGCCAGTTTCATTAATATACCTTACATAATTACTCAAAGTGCCTTCTAAATCAGTGAACACATTTCCAAAATGTATAGGCACAGTTTCTAAGGGTATGACTAACAAGTCTTTATATTTTACCCATGCTCTCTCTGTTCTCTTTTCGTCTGCCATAAGTCTTCCAATTTAATTTGTTATAATAAGCTGTTACAAGTTTATTGTATCTTTCAATACGTTCTTTTCTGAATCCAATTTCCTTATCTATTAAACATTCAAAGTTGTCTATAAAGTGTAATAGTCTTCTTGGCTTACACCTAAATCTTCCTACACCATACAAATAAACATCCCTAAAAGTTCCTGATGTTATAACTTTCCTTATATTCTTAAACATGTGTTTAACAACATCAGTTACAAACTCTTCCTTTAACCCCAATTCATTTGCTACCTCTTTATACAGTGCCTTCATTTGTAATCTTAACTGATAATTCAAACTCGTTACAGTTAAACGGAAAATCAAAAAACGGTGATAAGACAAAACTATTACCTTTCTTCACTACTACTTTTTTGTATTTCAAAGATGTAAACTGTTGACTAACATTTGGAACACTTATTGAAAGCTTTTCAGCAATATATTCTTGCAGTTCCTTTACCTCTTTATTCTTGTTTAATATAACTTCAGTTACTACTTCTATTTCTCTTGGTGAAAGTTTAACAAAACTACTGAGCAAAGTTACAACTATTTTTACCATTTCCTCTGTATTCAATTTCAACTCTATAGATTTTCTCTTTTTCATACCTTTTGTTTAAAAGTTTATATATCATACCCCAGACATTTTTTGTTCTTTTCAAAAAACGTTTATACAGTAAGTCTTTTCATTCTTACCTTACCTTCAAATCTTGATATAGTGCTGTACGTTAACACCCACACATTCCTTAATTACCTTTTATTCCAAAGTGAATACCCAGGGAATGCCCACTATATCTTGATTTTCAGTTTTGCTATTATCGGAGAAAACCTCTTCACCATCATTAAGAACAAACTGTTCTTAGAGGCTACTTTACTAATCCGACTTCTGGTCCTTTTACTTAGCTTGTTTCATCTCTTCAGAGGACGTACTATATGGGTTATATAGATAGCGGGGCAAAGTTAAATTATTGTTCCGACATAACCAAATATTTCTACAAAAATTTTATATTTTTTCTGACTTTCCTTATTTTATTAGTGTTCAACTTTGTTTTTTGCTATACCCCTACCTTATAATATTTCCTATTTAGATTTTCATGTTAAAATAAAGTTAAACTCTATAGTAGTTGTGGGTTAAATTTTCACCTACCATATTTTTTTAAAATTTTTTAGGTTTGATGTCATTAACAGTGTGTTCCTTTTTAGGATATATACCTATTTTTAAAATTTTTTAAAGTTAGTTTCACTAAAAGTGTGTTCCTCCTACAGAGTACCCCCACCAATTTTTGAACTTTTTATTCAACACCTTAAATAATGTATCATGGATTTAACTACTTTAAACACCTTGAAATATACTCTTCACAAAGGCGGAAGTTTTCTGGTTGGACGTGACCCAGAAAATTTGGCAAAGGTTGTTTGCGGAGTATCATTAAGGGCTGCAAAGCTCTTAAAAGAAGGAAAAAAAGACGTAAAAATAGAGCAGGGAAATGACAAGTTTGATTACCCTATGGTTTTAGCCTTGGGTATGGAAACTTTCAGTTGGGACGACATTTAAAAACAAGAAACACGCATTAGCAATAGTGCGTGTTTTTTTGTATTTTGTCGGTAACTATGGGCATAAATACCAAAAGTTACCTACAGTGTTGAATAAAATACAACAACTCGTAAATGTTCCTTGAACACGAGTATAAATAAAGTTCTAAATACAAGGAGTGCATGGTAGCTCAAACTCACTTACATACTTCCCGATATGTAAGTTTTAACAAATAGTCCTTAAAGGAGGGCAAGGGAGTATTAAAATGCAAACAGTAAAAATAACAATTGAAGTAACCAGAGCAAGTGCTGACAAAAATGAGGGTAACTTCAATGTCTTGAGAGATGTAGTAAAAGAAAACCCAGGTCTAATAGCCATAGGGGGCTCCCGTTTAAAAATCGTAACCCCAAAAGACGAGGGTTACAAACCCTTGTGGATTGGGACACCTGCGTACATCGAAAAAGAAAAAGTAAAAATCTGGCTCGGTCACACTGTAATGGGTGGAAATTGGGCAGATTTAATTAGACCAACAGAGTTATCTGATGAATTTATTGTAGAAACCGCAGAACTTCTAAATAAAATATTCAGGGCTGCATCTGAAGAGCAAAAAAACACGCTAAAAGTTACACTGATATGAAACATCCAAGTGACGAAGAAAACCCCTATCTACAAATGATAGGGATATTTCTTGTACTCGCAATTGTAGTTTTAGTTGGGTTGGCATTTTATAATGTCAACTTCGGCTAATAACTTAGGAGTGGTTCAAATGTAGTTAATGAACCTATACTCCAAAGCTCTCAATGTTGCAGAAATTAAGTTGATACTAACTTAAACTTAATTTCCACCTGCCAGTACTCAGAAAAAGAGGCTGTTAAACTGGCAAATAAAAAGGTGTAAGACAGTCCTTCTATGTTTTAATAAAACATCTTAGTAAGAACAATTGATGTTCTGAATTTCTGTTGATACTCATTTCTACAGATGAAGCCTGATAAGTTTGAGCTTCTATAAAACTGAATAGAGATGAATGAAGAAAGCTAAGATGTTTTATTATGTTTGTGAATAAATTTCTGATGTGTACAGTTGTAATATATCCAACACTATGGATAGAGGTAGATTAGGTGAGTGAATAACTCTATTACAACTGTATGCAAAGGAAAAAATATTAATGCACCATTCTCACGTAGATATAAAAACTTCTTATATATTCAATAGGGTCGAAATTTACCCTCCAGTAAAACCAATTATGCTGGGAGGGCAAGAATATATTAAGATGTGAAACTACCTGATTAATAACCACTTGATTGTTTAGTAATAAACCAAGAGAGGTCAAGGTAATTAGAATAACTTGATTAATCAGCTCCCAAGGGTGAGCAGTTGTGATATGAATTATACCGCTTAATGGGGCAATACATATTGAAATACTATTGAAAACCCATTCAATGTAGTATTACAACTGAGTGCAGAGGGGTATTTTTAATTATAGTGGAAGGTAGGATATAAGCTGAAATCCAAGAGATAACAGCAGCTACTATAATTAAATACAAGTTTTAAATTTTTTCTTTATTTCTTAAACAAAATTTTATTTACCATGAAGAGATTTGAACAGACCATACAGGTTGAAATACCTGTAGATGCAATAGCTGTGAAGCTACTCGAAAACTTTGCTGAAGACAGTGCCCACGCCGAGCTGATTGTTGAAAACATCATAGGCAGACTTTTAGCCCATGATAAAGGCGGATTAGGAATGTTGTTTAATAGCCTTAACGGGTATAAGCAAGAAATCAACTTTGAAGTGGGAGACAAAGTTGTAGTTCCTGACCTCACTGCATACGGATATTGGGATGGTCCCAAAAGTGGTCGCTCTTCTAAAAACATTGAAGTTGCAACTATTGTAGAAATTAATGAATACTCAGACTATAAACTACTTGTAGAATATTCTTACCCTTCAATAAAAGATGAAGATGCCAAACAAATTTCTCAAGTAAGTCATGTAGGAGTAACCCTTTATGTTGAACCTGCAACCAAAAGCAGACCCGAATCAAAAGAAATTTACTTTGACGAAAGTTTTAACGAAACCTCAATTTAAAAAAAGTCGTAACTATGAAAAATTTTGTAAGCTTATTTACCTGCATGTTGATTTTTATTTGTAGTATGGGAGTAATTATTACTTCCTGCACAAATGAAAATCCAAACATAGAATTTAGTAAACCCAATGCAGTCACTGAAGCAGAAATTGCTGAACTGACTGTGGACTCTGTTACTAATGCGACTTCATCAGACACCTCTAAAATCTATACAGGTTCAAGGGGAGGTCAGTATGTGTGGAAAAAGTCTAAAAAAACAGGGAAACTGTACAAAAAATACTTACCAAAAAGTAAGTAAATTTGTACCAGTTTTACAAGTGAAATTCAAGCTACACTTAGTGTAAACGTATAGCCGTTCCTTTTTATTAATTCTTAAACTAAACAAAATGAGTTTAGATGTTTATTTGTTAAGAAAAAAATGGGTTAGCCATGACGCTGGCGAAACATTTAAAGAAAAGAAAAAGTACAAAATTCTCTATAGTGCAAACATTACACACAACTTAGGTAAAATGGCAGAAGAAGCAGGGATTTATGAAGCACTTTGGAAACCAGAAGAAATTGGAAAAACAAAGGCAAGTGAAATTGTTGAATTACTTGAAAAAGGTTTGGATGACTTAAAAGCAAGACCAGAACATTTTGAAAAATTCAATTCTCCAAATGGATGGGGAATGTATGAGCATTTTGTTCCTTTTGTTGAAAAGTATTTAGAAGCCTGTAAAGAATACCCTAAAGCTACTATTAAGGTTTCAAGATAATTTTAAATGTCGTTTTATTGTTTGCTTTCACACACCCCTAAAGTCCCTTTGAGCTACCCAAAGCTTGGGTTGATTTGGGGGTGTGTTTTTTAACTAAAAAAATTAAAGAATATGCTAAGAAAGATTTGATGTGATTCCAAAATCTCGCAAAGATACATCCATAATCAGCTTAATGTTGGTGATTTGGGGAAACACAAATAGTTGTTCAAATTAATCTTAGAGTTGTAATTGATGTACAGCAGTATCGTGATAACATGATTAACGCTTTGACTACACCTTTAAATTACAACTTCCACACCTTCAACAAGTGTGGGCATATTCTTTTACTTTAAAAATAAAAGTTTGTAGTGTACCAGATAATAAATAACAACGACATAGTAGCGCAGGAACTTGGAATAAACTAACAAGCGGACTATGTTTAAAAATGTTGCTATTCTTATTGAACAAAATCTCTGACCTGCAATTGTAGGAGAAAGTAGTGTAGAGTAGTCTGGGTAGATAACTATAAACTTTTTAAATTCCAACACTATTAACAATGCTCATGTGAACCTGCGAAAGCGTGGAACTGATATAGTGTTGGTTGGGTTACAGCTATTAGAAAATACAGAATAATGACCATTAACGTAATCGTTAAAATCAGCAATGGACAATGTGTAAACCACATTGTAGTACTACTGGTTATTCTGTATTTTTCTAATAGTTCTCTGGAAGTTAAGTCCAAACAGAGTTAAATGTAATTAAGG
>CALMTA010000092.1 GCA_937872505.1 uncultured Neisseriaceae bacterium
GCTTTTTAATTAATAATAACTTAATTTTGATTACTCCTATCTATAAATTATATGTGAAAGCTCAAATAGATATTGGAAAATTGATCCATTAAAATAATGTATTTTAGCGGAGATATAATTAGAATAATAGGTAAATCTATTTTAACTCCTATAATTCTTCATCGCTAGGATGAGAAGCAAATAATTCTTGGAATATTTCATAATTGTTTCTTTTTTGAATAATTCACTAATTATTTTTTCTTTAATTTTTGGTATATTAGTAGGTACTGCTGTGCAAGGTACAGTTGAGCCAACCCTTATGAGGCTGATATTACTCATTATTTTATCCTTTATTAAATATATTATTACTAATTAAACATTTTTAACCTTATATTATAACCTTCCTTAATTTTAAAATTAAAGCAACATTTTTGTCATTAAGTAACGTAAGTTGTAAATTAAGAGTTATGGTATAATTCGAGGCAAAATTATTTACTCAAAATATTATTTTTAATATAAACAATTATAGGTATAATTTAATGACAACTCCAGATAAAAAATATCCTAATGAAATTTTTAAAGCATATGATATTCGCGGAATTATTGATATACAGTTAACCAATGAAGTAATGGAAGATATTGGTAAAATTTTAGGGTCACTTACACTAGAAGCAAAACTACCTACATTAGTTGTTGGTTATGATGGAAGATTATCAAGCCCAAATCTAGCTAAAAATTTAATCGCTGGAATTTTAAAATCTGGGTGTAATGTTTTAGATATAGGTGAAGTTACTACACCCATGGTATATTTTGCAAATTTTGAACTAAAGACTAATGCAGGTATTATGATAACAGGTAGCCACAACCCTCCAGAATATAATGGGTTAAAAATGGTTATAGCTGGAGAAACTATAGCTGGAAATAAAATTCAATTATTAAAAAAACGATTAGAAGACGGAGAATATTTTGATAATAAACAAGGTGAATATAAAACTATTGATATTACAGAAGAATATATAACAAAAATTACAAATGATGTAAAACTAAAACGTAATATGAATATTATTGTTGATGCCGGTAATGGTGTAGCAGGTAAAATTGCCCCTAAATTATATAGACGTATGGGAGCAAAAGTGTTAGGTTTATTTTGTGATGTAGATGGTAACTTTCCAAACCATCATCCAGACCCATCACAACCTAAAAATTTAAAAGATTTAATAGAGGCTTTAA
>CALMTA010000093.1 GCA_937872505.1 uncultured Neisseriaceae bacterium
CAGATCCACCCCCCGCTGAGTCTTCGGAAAAGCAATTACATCACGAATTGAATCAGCATTACACATAAGTGCCGCTAACCTATCTAATCCAAAAGCAATTCCACCATGTGGAGGTGCTCCAAACTGCAGGTTATCTAACAAAAATCCAAACTTATTTTCAGCTTCTTCTAAAGTCATTTCTAATGCTTCAAAAACTTTAGCTTGTACATCAGCTTGATGTATTCTTACTGACCCCCCCCCAATTTCTGAGCCATTTAATACTAGATCATAAGATTTGGCTAAGCATTTTTCTGGGGCTGTTTTTAATAAATTTATATGTTCATCTTTAGGTGCGGTAAAAGCATGATGCGCTGCTACATATTGTTTTGTTTCTTCGTTATACTCAAACATGGGAAAATCAATTACCCATAAAGCTTGCCAATTATTTTCTAGCAAATGCTTCTCATTGCCAATTTTTAATCTAAGCGCCCCCATTGATTCATTTACAATTTTAGCTTTATCAGCAACAAATAATATTATTTCATCATTTTGAGCATTAGTTTTTTCCAAAATAGTTTTAAGTTCATTTTCATTGAGAAATTTTACAATGGGAGACTGTAAACCATTTTCATTTATTTGAGTTATATTATTTACTTTTATATAAGCTAATCCTTTTGCTCCATAAATAGAGACAAATTTGCTATAATCATCTAATTCCTTGCGAGATAATTTAACATTATTTGGTAATCTTAAAGCAACAATGCGACCGTTTTCAAGTGATGCTGCTTCTTGAAAAACTTTAAAACTGCAATTTTTAAGTTCATTTGTTAAATCAATAAATTTAAGTGGAATTCTTAAATCTGGCTTATCTGAACCATAATTATAAATTGCCTCTTTATGACTAATTACTTTTAATTTACCAGTATTAGCGTCTAGCGGTAATTCCACCTGCAATATTTTTTTAAATACCATTAGTAACATGTTTTCTGCAATATCTCGAATCTCTTGTTCATTTAAAAATGTAGTTTCTATATCAATTTGTGTAAATTCTGGCTGCCTATCTGCACGAAAATCTTCATCACGAAAACATTTCACAATTTGATAATATCTATCAAAACCAGCTACCATCAATAATTGTTTAAATAATTGCGGAGACTGGGGTAGGGCATAAAAACTTCCTTTATGTACTCTTGAAGGAACCAAAAAATCTCTAGCTCCTCCTGGTGTAGAAAGAGTTAAAGATGGTGTTTCAATATCTATAAAACCATGACTATCTAAAAATTTACGCACTTCAAAAGTTAATTTGTTACGTAGCATTATATTATGTTGCATTTTAAAGCCACGCAAATCAATAATACGATTCACCATACGAATTGTTTCATTGGCTGATTCATCATCAACTAATAAAGGCAAAGCTGTTGAGGTATTTAATATTA
>CALMTA010000094.1 GCA_937872505.1 uncultured Neisseriaceae bacterium
TTTGAATCTGACATTCAAAACCTACCAGGAAATTTGTATAAGATAAAGAACTTAGATCCTGTTTCTGAATGTAAATCCAATTCGGATTGTATTCATCGACTAAATAATCTGCACCAATTTTTTGAAACGTCGGAAGGAGGGTGGATAAGTCTTGGAATGTTTACTTTAAAAGAAGCAGTTCAATCTTCAAATCCTGCAGATTTATTGGAAGAAATTTCTGAATCTGATGAATTAAAAGAAATAAAGAAACATTCAATTGCTGATAGAAATCTAGCTTCATCAATTCAATTACTAAATTTAATTTCGCAAAGTTTAATAAGCAAAGACGATAAGCAAATTTGGGTTACTTCAAGTCAATTGAGTGAACTTATGAAGAATGATAAAGCTATTAAAATTTATTTAGGTTTGCTCTTAGCAAAAGAAGAAAAATCTAAAGATGAAGAAAAGATTAATTTTTACAATAACGGAGGTTCTATTACTTTTGCTAAAATACTTAATGATAAATATGGCGATATAGAGGAACTTAAAAATTTGATAAAAAATACATTTTCTTCATTTAACTCAGCAAACAATGCAGCTAAACTAATTATTAACGCAACTGATAAGTCAGTCACAGCAGATCCACAGGCATTGTATGATTATTACAAAACTTTTACTGCTTCATTAGGACAAATAGCCCATAACAAACTTCTAAATGATACTAAAATAGTAGATTATGATATTACTATTGGAGAAAAATATGACAAAATAATTATATTTCTAAATCCGGCAATTGATATTGCTTATCATATAGCAACTAAAAAATATTCAGCAGCAATATATGATGCGGTTGTTTTACTTGACAGTGTTAACTTAGATAACCAGTTTATGAAATCATTTATTAAATACGGGACTCTGATTGCAAATGTAGCAAGCGCAAATTCTTCAGATGAAGTAAAGCGAGCTTTAGAATCATCAGTTTTGCCAGTAGGTAGTTATTCAATTAAATCGAAAACTAATTTTAGCATAAGCATAAATTCTTATGTAGGTGGATATTGGAACTTGAATGAAAGAGAAAGTTATGTGCCAAGACTTGGAATAACAGCACCTGTTGGTATCAATTTTTCAAAAGGCTTTTCAGAAACTGGAAGTGGTGGAAGTTTTAGCCTAAATTTACAAATTATTGATGTTGGTGCATTAGTGAATTACTATTTATTAAATGGCGACACAGCTGCTTTACCAAATGATTTTAATGTAAGATTGTCAAATATTTTTTCTCCAGGTTTTAATATTTGTTACAATTTTGGTGCATTTCCAATATCCTTAGCTTGTGGAGGGCAATATATTCCAACATTATATAAAATTGATAATTCAAATGAATTTACTCCGACTAGTGCTTGGCGTTGGCAAGTTTCCGCTTTAATTGACATCCCGTTGCTTAATTTAAAAGTTTGGGATTTTTAAGGGATAGAATAGTTTTAGATTTTAGATTATGAAAAATCCTGCTATGTAACTTATTGGGTAATAGTGAAAATAATGAATACCATTGAGATTTCACTTTCTTAAAATTAGTTAAATATCGATTTAAAATAGAAATAACTAAATGAGATTTTTAACTAATACTTAAAAGTAAACAATATCGCTTAAATTATAACTTTCATTGTTTTACAAATTATAAATTTTGGACCAAGATTTTTAAGAATGATAAAGTGCTCTTAAACGTGCAGATTTATGACTTCCACAATATGAAAAATTTTTGGCTGTTATTTTTTTTAGTTGAAGTTTCAATTGTAACTGAAAACTATAAATTGAATTGAGAAAATGATTCTGCAACAATTATTATTAAAGAAGCAAATAAAGAATTAAATATTCGGACATTTTTTTTAACTAAGTTATATAATCAAAAATAAAAACACCTACTTAAATTAAAGTATATATGGAAAACAATAATTTTAGTGAAATTGGTAAATCATATCTTGAGCTATTGACAAGGACTTCCTCAACATTGAACTGGTTATTCTTATCCATTCTAATATTTACCGGAGTTAATTTTGCACTAATGTATCAAGATTATTTCGGAGCTTTGAATAGTTCTATTATGGCTCGTGAGGAGAATATTAGTAAAGAAAAAATCGATGAATATATTAATCCTGATAGATTTAACCGATTGTATTACCAATATAATTATGAAGATTCATCCAATTCAGCAAAAAAAGATTTTATAAAATCAAGAGAACTTAAAACAATAGAAAACTATAAGGATTTAATTCTTAAAAATAACAGTTTTACGATTCCATTTTTAGGGATTACATTATACAGAACGGAATTCATGATATTCATACTTATTATAGGTGTATTTTTTCTTTGTTGGTTAGTAAAAAACATTGAATATTGCAGAGATCTATTGAGAGATTATTATAATTTATATAAAGGATATAATTATGTTGAAAATGAGTTAATCTCTTCTTTGTTTTTATATATTTTTTCCGGAAATAGAGGATATAAATTTTACAGATATTTTGAATTTGTCCTACTTATTTATTCTATCTCCATAGCCGTAATTGTGATTGGAAATATCTATGAAATTGTAACTAAGATATTACCTTCACCGGGCTTCAATAGCTATTTCAAGACTTTACTTTTTGGTAATCTAGTATTTATAGGAGCTTTTATTGTTTCTTTTGTATATTTAATAAAGTCAAGAAAATACTTACTTAATATACGAAATATTATAATACTACTTAGATGGAGAAAAAGAGCTATCATTCCTGCAATCAAAGAAATTTTTGAATGTAAAAATAAAAAACTGAAAGTAAATTCAAGTTATATTCGGTATGATATCATAGATAATGATAGAAATTTAAAACTTTACGTGCATTTGATAGAAAAAAAAATTGGAACAAACGATATCACTATAATATGCGGTCTGATAAATTTAGCTGAAAGTCTGAAAAAATTTAACAAAGAAAAGAATCATCAAGTGGAGGCAATATCAAATGTAAATGTTAGGAGTGAAGATTATTCATTTGAAGATCTATATATGATTAATTATTTCAAAATGATTATTACGGATTACTCATATGAACCATTCTTTAATCCTAAACTTTAAAGTTTAATTTCAATATGCTTTATTTCATATATAATCTATTAAATAATAAATTATATATTTTGACTATTGTTATTTCTTTAACATTCTAGTATCACGATAATTATTAATCGTATCAATTTATAACATAGTTGATTCCAGGTATAAATTTTAGCATATTATTTTTATATAAAAAAAACCTGATTTACAGAACTTTTAAAAAGCTGATTGAAGAACAGATACACATCATAAAACTCAGTCCCCTATTTCACAAAGAAAACTTGGTATCGCGAACATTATAAAGTTCATTACATAATATTAATAACAGTAACTAATATAGGTGTATACACCTATGCTA
>CALMTA010000095.1 GCA_937872505.1 uncultured Neisseriaceae bacterium
CCTATAATATTGCATTTTCTGCTCTTAGCGTCTACCAATTCCGCCACCTGACTATATTGCTTGTCTTTCCAAGCTGTCAACACTGTTTGTATTTTTCGGAACAAACTAACCATCATATTGCGATTGGCGTGTCACCAAGCGTAGTCAGGACAGGATTCGAACCTGTATATGATACCTTTCATATTATCTACTTAACCATTTAGCTCGGGGTTTTCGAACTTTTTACTGATAAGCAATTCAGCGTCTACCATTCCGCCACCTGACTTTATAAAAAGAATATGCCCACTTGTTGAAGGGGGAAGTTGTAAATAAATACGTGTGTGCTATTACGCCAAATGCTCTAAGGCAAAGTTTTGAACCAAATACCCCCTCTTCTGACCACCCAGAGTATTATTCTGTTCTAACCTATCTGTGCCTGTGGTTCTACGTCAGGGTTGTCAGACACACCACCTGAACCGCTTGCATGGACGAGTAGGTGTTATATTACCATGCTTCCACTCGCAACTCTTTAAATGATGGCTGCTTTCAAGCCTACTTCCACGCATTTTAAATTTACAACTTTAAGAAAGATTATTTGTGAATCGCATTACTTGTTACTATTTAATTACATACAAGTATTTATATGCAACTTATGCTACTGACTATCATCTATTCACATCAAATCTCTCTTAGCATATTCTGCTGATAGCCTATAATATTGCATTTTCTGCTCTTAGCGTCTACCAATTCCGCCACCTGACTATTAGCATCTGATTATTACTATTTGATTTTTACGATAGAGGTAATGTCCCCACTAAATCCTACTCTAATTTCGAATACATTCGTTGAATCTGCCACAATATACTTAAATCCATCTAGTCTATACACAATACTTTTAGGATATTTCTTTTGAAGCATTTCTGTGTCTTGAGATGGTGTGGTAGCATTACAACTTACTACTAATGTACCTACAATAAACATTGTGATTAATTTTTTCATGTCTTTTGTTTTAATTTTTATAGTTGTTCTAGTAACTTGTTCATCAATTCATCAGGTATGTTAATTTGTATAAGTTTAATGCTCTGCTCGTTTACTGCTTTTCGCAGTTCTATGGTTTTTGTGTTTACTACACCTAACACATTTTCCGCTTCTCTTAAAGCTGCTAGCATTTCACTTAAAACAATAAACTCTTTATATCTTTTGTCTAATATTTCGTTTTCTTCTTCAGTTATTAACATATTTTTTAGTTTGCACCTAAATTTAAGTGTGTATTTTTGTTCCCAAGGCAGGATTCGAACCTGCGCCCTTCTCGCCTATTGTACCAGTGCTCTGCCCATTGAGCTACTTGGGATCCGTCTCTTTATTCTATTTTTTCTCTTTTTGTTTTAGCTTGGTTTATTCGCATCTACAAATAAACGTTGCTTCTCTTTTTGACGATTGGCATCCTACCAATCGTCACAATCGCTTAAAAATTCTTCTTCGTCTTGGTAGTCTGCAATTGAGTAGCCTGTAAGCTCTTCTAATTGTTCTTCACCAAGGTTTTGCCGCCAAGCGTCAAGCATCTTATTCTGCTTTTGGTAAGTGAGAGAAATGATTTTCTTTCATCTTAGCTAGTGAAGCACATTCAACAAACATATCTGTTGGAACTTCTACTACTTGAGATCGATCATTCAATATTTTTACCATTAGCTCTTCGCAATCCACGCAGTTGCCATTACCATCAGTTTTTTTATATGTGATGTGTGAATCTACTGCTTTATACTCCATCCCTGCTGTAATCCCCCATCTTTTATATCTATGTATGGGTAAGCCAGCTCTTACTGTAATGTTTAACATTTTTTTTTAGTTTTATTTTCGTTTATTTTCGTTTATTTTCTTTTTATTTTTTGTACGTAATTTCATTAGCTTTGAACTCTGAATTTCTACAATCTTCATAAATTGCAGCTAATAAGTCTTCAGCTGAAGAGTGTGTGATTGATAAAACTTGTGCTCGCATTGCAACTTCCTTTTCATCTAAATTCTTATATGGAAGTACAACTAAATTTGCAATTTTATCTTTTATGCTTTCATGATAGCTTCTAATTGCAGTTTTATAATCGTCTGAGCTATACCCAGTGATTGTGGCACTGTGGTTTCTCCAAGATAGTGTTGCGTAGTATTCGTAAAAGTCCTTGCTAAAATACTTATCACTAAGCTCTTTATTTGGTGTAAAGTTTACTGTTGTGATTGTTTTTATTGTCGGTTGTGCTTTTACAATATCTTCTAATTTTTTGCACATATCTTCATATTCCTTTTTGTCACTAAGTTGTAAAGCAATATTTTCTATTTCTTTACTTTTCTTTAGTCTGTACTCTGTATTTTCTAACTGCATTTGTGTCCAGGCTTCGTATGCTAAAGCCTTTTTCTGATTCTCTGTAAGCACTCGTGCCATCTTTTTTTATCTTATTTATTTTTTTTTTGTGGTTTTCTTTTTCTTTTCACAAAGGTACTCAATAAATTTCAATAATGCAACTCGCTTTCTATTTTATATGAGTTAGTTTTATTCTCATAATTTTACTAAACTCTTCTTTTGAAAGCGTTGTGTAGTATTCATGCGCTCCTATCATTACTTGCAGATAATTTTCTCCGTCAATATTAATTTCTGCAAGCTCTACAATACTATTAGGATCAATAAATATTGTCCTTAGTTCAAACCCTGATGATATACTTTTAACTTCTCTACTGTTTCCACCAGGTATACCACTCTCTTGCTCCTCTTCATCTTGTTCGTAACATAGCATGTCCACCCCAATAAGTTCCTTCATAATTGGTTTTTTTTCTTGTTTGTTTCCTTTTTTCTTTCTTTTTTTCTTGTTTAGTTTTAATATTCAATTTCAAACCCTAAATCTTCAAGTACAGTTTCAAATTCTTTTAAAGTTTTAGTATTTGCAATTTGACGTTTTACTTCTTCTAACTCTTGTTTCCAAGTAGCTTCTGTTACGTCTTTTCCTGCAGATCCTAAATCAAACTCTGTATGCCTATCCTGTAGTTCCCAATGTACCGCTACGTAAATTCTAGTAACTCCATCATGATAAAGTTCTCCGCTGCTTTTAACTGCAGCTGCAGTTATAGAATGTACGTTATTTTCAATATTACTTGAATAATCCCAACGTTCGAGTTCTAAAAAGCCTTCTTTATCATATTCTGTTTCGTTATCGTGATTCGCTTTCCACATATTTAATCTTCTAATCGTTTGTACAGACTTTGTCTGTATTTTTTTACTGCTTCTTTTGCTGCAAATTCGTGTGGGTGGCTACCTAAATACACTCTAACTCCGCTGCTCCACACTTTTGCAATCCATGAGTTCTTTTGTTTGTAGACGCAAACTCCTTCGCCTCTTTTTGATTTTTTTTCTGTTTTCAATTTCTTTGCTTTTTGTGTTTTTTTTTCTTTTAACTACACTCTTCTGGATATACAATTGTCCAAGGTGCACCATCTATTTCTACTAAAAATGTGTATTCCCATCCATCATCGTAGCGCTTTGGAATTACATCTAACACTTCACAATGTATCGTTGTGTACTTTTCTCCTTTAAATTGACTTTTCCAAGGATTTGTAGAATACCAACAATGAGACACGCTGTAATTCTTGTAGACTGGAATTATAGTGCCTACAAATTTCTCCTTTAGCACATCTAGAATACTAGGCAAAGTTTCATATGTTACCATTTTTTAGATTTGTGTTTAAAGGCACTAAACAAGCCCGTAGTGCAACTTTCTTTTAAAATGACTATTAAGTCGTCTAAATAAAGATCGTTCAACTACGGGCTTATTTGAGCCCTATTGTTAGTATCTTTCTTCCGTACCATGTACTGGCTGCGTTTTTACACCTTTTTCCAAGCTGTCAAACCAGCTGTGGTGTATAATCGCAAACCATTTAGACTGCATGAAGCGTTCTTGACATTCTTGCCAAGTGCCCCTCCATGAGTTGTTCAGTAGCATCTTGCCTGCGACTTCTTGTAAAGAGAATACTACAAAGTCGTCTTCATAGTCTACCTCTTTTAAAATCAGTTCGCTGCGTTTTGCTACATACGTCCAGGAGAAGTCTTTCTTAAACCTCTTTTTGTGGATTAGAATGCTCCTTGTTTTGCCGATAACTTCAACAAACTTAGAGTAATCTGATCCTACCCAAGCGGAGCAACAGGCTCCGCAATGAGCGTATAGCAGTTTTTCTTTTTTCATTTTTTCATTTAGAATAATTTCATATCGTAAAAGTTAGTCCCCTCTGGTATAGGGTGACCATTTTTCCAGGCTGTTAGCGCAATCCCACTCCACACAAACCAGCGCTCTCTGAGTTCGGGGTCTTCCCCTACTCTGAAATCTGCGCACGCCTGTTTGTAGCTTTTGTGACGGGTCACTTGGCGTATTGCCTCTTGTGCCCAGTCTTTAATGGAATCGGACGCGGTTTCGTATGCTGTCGGGGGCAGTAGCATACGGTTCTACTTCAAACACCACTGCTGCTTTATAGGCAGGGTCAATGGCTACACCCTTGTACTGCCCGTTGTCAAGAGCAAAGGTGAATGTTTGTTTGGCGGTACGTGGGCGTATGAAGCCCAATTCATCTGTGTTGACCACCAAGGCTTCAATGCCAATTGGCACTACGCCGCCGTTGCTACCGACTGGTCCTGCATACGATAGAACAACATAGTCGCTCGATATCGTTGCGTCGGTAAAATTGGGGTCAAATTTGCTGTCGCAGGCTGTGAACAGCATAAGAAATATGAGCAATATGCTCGTTAGTCGCTGCCTCATTTTTTTTGCGTTTTAGTCAACATTAATTACTTTTACGTTTGGCAGTTTTTTACCTGCTGTTTCAGCTATGGACATAGCTTCATCTGCTGACATTGTCAAACTTGGGCGTGGACTGCCTGCTAACCAAATGGCGAGGCTTTCCTTGTTCGTTATGCCAAATTGTTGGCAGTAGATTTGAAACTTAGCACTTAGTTCTGCCATTCCATCTACCTTGCCTTTTACTGTGATGTCGTACATTGGCAATTTGTACTCCATCATTTCTTTGTTTTCTGGCATTGTTTGTTGTTGTTTACCTACATTACAGGATAATAGTCCACCGTATTAATGAACTCTTTGTTTATTAGTTTGCATACTTCTATACCTTTTTTAGTATCCATTTCTGCAAAACTAACACCTACGAATTTTTGACCTTCTGCGTTAGCATTTTGCTCCTCGCTGACGGTTATTTCTGAGCCAGGGAACTCTTGCTGTACTATATGCTCAATGCTATTTAGCACTTGCAATTTCCATGCTTGGTTCTTATAGTATAATCTTAGTATGTTCATAGTCTTGACTTCTTGTTTTTGTTAGAAAAATCAGGACATGGAACATCCCAACTATTTTTATAGCTGGTTGGTAACAAATAGCCAGTCACATAGCAGTTTACAGGGTCAATAACAATCCATACACGATTGTTTAGATCTACGTTTCCTGCGCTAAATAGATATGGTCGTCTACCTTCATTCCATGCGGTGTTGAACCGCTCTTGCAATGTTAGGTAGTTAACAAGCTCGACAGGGTATACCTCTTTGGTATAAACCCCATCTTCGTCTTCATAGAAGACTTTTAGCTCGACTGTACCTAAGTCGAACCAGTACGATTGGAAGGTGCTATCGAAACACTCCTCAAGAGTTTCTTTTAGACTTCCACCACTTTGCGCTTCTGCTCCTACACTTCGTAGCAAGCTTACTGTCGCAATTAAAATTAAGAAAAACACTCGTAAGTTTTTAACTGTTTTCATTCTGCGTTTTTTTTTTGCGTTTATTTGTTAAGTAATTTTTTGAAATTTTCTTCTGTTAGTTCGTTAATAGATAGAATTGTTATAGCTGCATTTTTTAAATTATAACCTATGCGTATATCTTTTTCTAATTCCATTAGTGTCGGATATTCAGCATAAGTTAAGCCTACAGTATAATACCCTACCTCTGTTTTAAACCAGTGGTTTATTGTACAGACTGCACTAACAAAAAAATAAAAAAGTTTTTCTTTCTTCATTTTTTTTTGTCCCCTCCTCGGGCGTTTTTTTAAAGTACTATACGAAATCCCATGCCTACAAATCGATGGGCAGGGTTAAGATAATTACGAGACGTGATTTGGGAGTGTTCTGCAACATCGTACCAACTACCTCCACGCAAAATGCGAAATGTGCCAGTTGTAGGTCCTGTTGGGTTATTAGCAGGGCTGTTTTTATAATAGTTGGCATCGTACCAATCGTTGCACCACTCCCACACATTGCCGCTCATGTCGTATAAGCCTAATTCGTTGGCTGCTTTGGTGCCTACGGGGTGAGTACTTATATAGCCATTGAGTTTGTACTTATACCAAGCTACGTCGTCAACATCATCACTGCCTGCGTATAAAAAGCCTTTACTCTTTTGCCCACCTTTGGCAGCATATTCCCATTCGGCTTCGGTGGGTAAGCGGTACATAGTAGTAGTTCTTTGTAGCAAAGTATTCAGCTTTGTTAAGAACTCTTGTATATCCTCCCAATTCACACTATCCATAGGCAAATTTTCGCCTTTAAAATAGCTAGGATTGTCGCCCATTACGGCTGCCCATTGAGCTTGGGTTATAGGGTATTTGCCTATGCTGAATGCACTTAGGGAGACCGAGTGCTGCGTGGTGTCTTTAGGACCTTTTTCTTTGCCCATTTGAAAACTGCCACCTGTCACTTCTACCATATCCTCAATCAGCTGTTGTACAGGTTGAGGTAAGTTTATTATTTCACTCATTTTTCCGCCCCCTCCAAGGGCTTATTTTATCTGTTTATTTACCTTTTGTTTTATCTGCGCCAATCTCTCGGCATGAACAAAAGGCGTTTCAAGCTTTTTGCACCAATATTCTACTTCAGCTATACGTTCCGCAGCTTGTTTATAGCGACTGTACGCATAGTGAAACTCCGCAAACTCAATTAAATACAATGCTTTTATTCGTATTGCATTTTCTATAGTTTCCGTTTGTGGAATAGGGGGAACAGTCTCATAAAGTTGGTACATTTCCATTTCTTTAATCTGTTCCTCCGATTTTCCAAACTGGTTGGCAGCTAACCAGTATTCATGCGGAAACATGTCGGCAGGAGATGTTGAAGTAGAAGATTGTTTTTCTTCATTTTTACTTTGTTCGCTAATTGTTATCCGCTGTCTTAGGGCAATTAAGCGCAGCGTTTCTTCATGCAGTGCGGGCAGATTGTAGTCCAAACAAATCTGTTTGGTGGCGTTTAGGAGCTTCATTTGTTCTCCCCAATGTCCATCTACTATGCGATGGTTCTTCTGCACTAGTTCCATCGCTTCTGCTCGGTTTTGGCTGCAAATTTCATTGTACTTAGCTACTGCAACAGCAAGTGCTGCAAGTAGTGCCATACAACAGAAACTTATCAACCATGCATACGCTAAGGGTCTTGCTATACTGCTGGTTGGTCCCATGCAAAGCATTAGGAACAGTATGGTACAAAACCCTAATAACACTGAGCTACCTGCTGCAGCAGCCTCTAAAATGCGTTCTAATTTTTTCATTTTGATAAGATTAGATAAATGTTATAGAGAGAAAGAGGTAAACTTGCCTCAGTTATACACTTTTCTTTTTAATTATTGTGTGTATTGACTTTATTTTGTTTACCTCTTTCTTGTATCTGCTATACTGCCCTATTAGCTTTTGAAACTGTGATGGTTACAGTTTCAATTACGGCTCCGCATGAGTGGTTAAAGCTAGCACTTTTGCCGTACACTGTCGCATCAGTGCCTAAGCGCATTACTAACTCTGCTCCATCTTCTGTAGAGTTGGCTGCTACGCAGACGATGTTGTGGAAATTATCCACACTTTCGCCTTTTGGCAGAAAAAATTTAAAATATTCCATACTTCTTTTATTTATTGTTTGAAATTATTGTTTTTGTTAATTTTTTGCGTGTTGTTAAGGTTTGTTAGCAGTATACTGCCATTTTGATTAGTTTCTATATAAGGAATCGAACCT
>CALMTA010000096.1 GCA_937872505.1 uncultured Neisseriaceae bacterium
ATAGTCTGCTAATTTAGTCATAACATTAGCTAAATTTCCTGATTGTTCACCTGCATGGATTAAACTACAATATACTAATGGAAAAACTCGAGGATACATGCGCATAGAAGCAGCTAATGACCTACCACTTAAAACCTCGCTTCTTACCCCCATAATTATTGTTTTTTGTTCTTGATTATCTAATTGATCAATTAAAGCATTTAATGATTGTTCAATTGATAGTCCTGAATTTATTAAAATAGCAAACTGCCTAGTGATCAAAGCCAATTCTAAGGAAGAAAGAGGTTTTCTAAAAGAAAAACTGCTTCTTTTATTAACCTTTTGTTTAAGCTCTTCAATATTGGCAACAATTAAACCTCTATTACGTAAAATTTGTCGTGCATGCTTTGGGGTATCAGATTCAATTACTCCTGATTGATATTTTCCTTTTTTATCTATTGCTTTATATTTAAATGTACTCATATAATTCCCACTCTTAGCTTCTAATCTTTAGTAACAGTAGTAACTTCCTCTAATGATGTCTTGCCCTCCAGTAGCCAGCGCATTGCATCCATTCTTAATGTTTTCATTCCTAAATGTTCTATGGCATACCTCTCAATTGCATTTTCTGATTCTTCATTATGAATCATACGTTGTAGATGATCACTTGTGACCAATAATTCATAAATTCCTGAACGACCTTTATATCCAGTTTGATTACACGATTCACAACCAACAGCTTTATAAACTACAGTATCTAAGGGTATTTGAAATTCATTTCTAATTTTTTTATCAATAGCTAAATTTTCAGTTTTACATTTTGGACATAATAATCTAATTAATCTTTGCGCTAATATCCCTATTAATGTTGAAGATAATAAAAATGATTCTACTCCCATATCAATTAAACGAGTAACAGCAGAAGCAGCTGTATTAGTATGTAGGGTTGCTAAAACTAAATGCCCTGTTAAACTTGCTTGAACTGCAATTTGCGATGTTTCAAGATCACGAATTTCTCCAATCATAATTATATCTGGGTCTTGACGTAAAATTGCTCTTAATGCTCGAGCAAAACTCATATCAATTTTTGCATTTATTTGCGTTTGACTAACACCTGCAATATCATACTCTATTGGATCCTCTACTGTCATTATATTAAGTGATTTTGAATCTAATCTATTTAAAGCAGCATAAAGAGTCGTTGATTTTCCTGACCCAGTGGGACCTGTTACTAAAAAAATCCCATGAGGTTGATGAATAATTTTATCAAGTTTTTTAAGAGTTTGTTTATCCATTCCTAAAGCTTCTAATTGTAGCTTCTCAGTACTTTTATCCAGTAAGCGCAATACTACACGCTCTCCATGACCAGTTGGAATGGTAGACACCCGTAAATCAATTTCTCTACCAGCTAATCTTAATCCAATTCTCCCATCTTGAGGCAGTCTTTTTTCTGAAATATCCAAATTTGCCATAATCTTAATTCTTGATACAAGAGCTGCATGTATTCCGGGGTTTAAATCAGCTACATTATTTAAAATTCCGTCACGGCGAAAACGTACAATTGATTTTTTTTCATAAGCATCTAAATGAATATCTGAGGCATCTTCTTTAACGGCTTGGGTTAAGAAAGCGTTAATAATTTTAATTACTGGAGCATCATTTTCTGATTCTAATAAATCTTCAGAACGCGGTAAATTATGAATTAATGAGGATAAATCTATATCTTCTTGTACTACATCAACAACTGCCGCTGCATTTGAACTTGAATAAGCCTCAGATATTAGCGTATCAAACTCTTTTTCATTAATTTTAGAGAATTTCAAAGGTTCTTTTAACTTACGCTTAATCTCTGATACTACAACTGGCTCTAAATTATTAACTACTGCAACTAAAACTTCACCATTATTAACTCCATAAATACAAACTTTATGGTTCTTGGCAAACACATAGGGTATTCGGCGAGAAAATTTATTAGGGATAAATTTAATTTCTTCCATTAATTATAGACTCTCTACTTTCCAGAATTAGGTAAATTTGCAGCATTATTACCACTATTTATATTTTTCGTATTATTTTGCTCATTAGTATTTGAATTTTTTAATTCTGGATGAGCCTGCATACGCATATCTATAACGGGGGGTAAAGTTGAGCTCTTATCTAATATAGGTAAATTAGGTATATTATTTGGTTGTGGTGGCACTTCAACCGAATATCTTGCTGTAACACTTTCAACAGTTATTGGTTTTATTGTTGGTAATAATATATTGCCTTCAGCTTTTATTACACTTTGTTGATCTATAACATATTTATAACGCGAATTTGTAAGAGTTTTAGCTCCTTCTTGATTTCTAACAATTACTGGACGTAAAAATAATATTAAATTATTTTTTGTATAAACTCTTTGTTGCCAGCTAAATAACCACCCTAAATAAGGAATCTCACTTAAAACAGGAATACCATTTTTTATAATTTTTATATTATCAGTACTTAATCCTCCAATAGCAATAATTTGCCCATCATCTGCCAAAACTGATAATCTTAAATCACTTTTAGCAATAGTTGAACCTTGCTGAAGTGTTAGTTGAGCACTTACTCCATCATTATCCACCACTGAACGTTCTTCATAAACTTCCAGCTGAACAGATCCATTTTGCGTAATTAATGGTTTAATTTTTAAAGAAGTTCCTACATCTTTTCTATCAACTGTAGTAACTAAATTACCCGGATTAGTCCCTGTATTTTGATAAGTGCCATTTGGCAGGGGTATATTCTGCCCAACCATAATTCTTGCTTCTTCATTATCCATAGTCATTAAAGTTTGTCGAGCGATAACATTTATACCAGTAGATGATGACAGTGCATCAGCTAGTGCTGCTAGGCCAGGAAGAGTTTGCCCTCCAATCGATACTGTACCTGTATATACTCCAATTAATACTTCTTTTGGAATACTAGATAATCCTGCGGCGGCGGCGGTTTTATCCCCTGAAACTGCTCCACCAATCGCTCCTGCTATTCCAGCCAAATTAGCACCATTACCCGCATAATTAGAAGCTAACGCACCTCCTACTGAATTATTCCCCGCACCTAAAACCCATTGAATACCAAAAGTACCAGTCACTTGATCATCGACTGACACTATTAATGCTTCTATCATTACTTGTGCACGTCTAATATCTAACATTTCTACTACCATACGTAAATTACGATAGATAGAATCAGGAGCCACAATAATTATTGCATTAATTGTTGGTTCTGCTTGAATTACAATTCTTGGTTGATCTTTTTGATTACCTGTATTAGAATTAGCTCTACTAGATGAAGAACTTTTTGGGGTATTGCTAGTTCCCCCACCTGTAGCATTAGGAGAAAATGTAGAAGTTGGTTCTGCTACAAATTTAAATAAACTTGAGCTTGCTGCTATATCAGGATTATCTTGATTATTAGCAACTGCTCTTAAAACTTCAGCTACATGTGAAGCATCTGCATTTTTCATATAAACAACATGCATATTATTATTTGTGTCACCCACATTTTTATCTAAAGAAATAGCCAAAGATTTTATTTCATCTAATTTATCTTTAACTACTGAATTTAATATTAAAGAATTAGTTGCAGCATCTACTGTAATTGTTACAGTAGGCCCATCGTTAGAGTACCCCCCTCCGCCTGCAATTGCACCTGAGCCACCCTGTAAATAAGCTTGAAGCGTTTGTGCCATGTCCGCTGCCACTGCATGTTTTAAAGGAATCACCACTGGTGCTTGCTGAATGGCTATTGAATTTGTACTCAATTGATTTATAATTTTAGAAATTCTAGTTATATTTGATGCATAATCTGTTACAACTATTGCATTACTAGTAGTATAAACTGAAATTGAACTATTTGAACCGACTAAGGGTCTTAATGCATTAGATAGCTGCATTGCTGAACCATGATTAATTACAAAAACTTTAGTAATAACTTGGTCACCTAAAGAAGTTTTTAAATCATTATTTATATTATCAGTAGTTTTCATGCCGTATGATTTTACATCTACTTCAGGTAAAACCTTTATTACACCATCAGCTTCAACTGAAGCAAAACCCTGCATTCTTAAAGCTGCTTCTAACACCTTATAACTATCTATTTTTGAAATAGGCTGATCAGAAACAATATTAACAGTACCCTTTACTCGAGGATCAACTACAAAATTTTTTCCTGATAATTTACTAATTGCTTTAATTACTGACTGCATATCCGCATTTTCAAAATTTAAAATAACTTTATCTGGACTTAAAGAGTCCAAATCATTCACTTTAGGAGTCTTTTTAGTGCCTGCTAAAACTTCACTGGTATTAGTTTTTTGTAAATTTTTCGTTGAACTTTCTAATGATGGCTCTGCCATAACCTCTATTAATGGAATTATTAGCAAAAAAATAAACCATGCTTTTAATTTAAAACTATTCATAATCTTATTTTGAACTTTCTTTATTAATTCGATCAGGCTGTGATCTCTCATTATCCTTATTATTTTGTCCAGCTAAAGATTGTTTTTCAAACTCTTCAATCAATTGCCGGCGTCTTTCTCTAATTTCATCCACAGCTTTATTATTTCCTCTATTTTCATAATCATAAGGCTTATTAGGCATTGAATATGGTGTTTTAAACCTTTCTTCATTATTAGAATTTGTTTGAGGCTCCACCGGCTGTGCAGTTCCACCAGATAAAAGAATTGCCAGCTCCTGCCCTTGAAATAAAACAATAGCTTTATTTCCTTTTATTGATTTTAATATTACACCTTCTGCAATATCATCACCAATTTTTGCAATTACATGCTTACTATCTATATCAAAAAAAGCTATGCTATCTTTTAAAGTGTTTAGGTATACGCCTGATAATTTAATTTTTTCTATGATAGATGGAATAGGTGCCTTATTTTCAACCATTATTCCAAAAGGATGACGATTAATTACATATTTAACACTATTATCAAATTGATTAACAGTAATTTTTTCTACATATACTTCAGTAATTGATGGGGTAATTATCCACCAAATAAATTTTGCTAATATTACAGCAAAAAAGATTATAATTAATAAATTGATCACTTGACTAATAATTAAAATATTTTGATTTAAACTTTTTGAATTCATAATCTTTCTTAGGGTTTAATAACTATTAAACTTATGCAATACAACTAAATATATAAAATATATGTTTATATTCAGTTAATTATTATAGCATACATAAAACTTTAATTAGTTTTAGAGTTTTTATTCATTATTTTTATCACAATCATTGCATATTCCATATAAATTTAAACAATGACTAACAATGGTGAATTGATTTTTTTTAGCAATTAACTTCTGAATTTTTTCAATATTATTATCAAAAAACTCTATTACTTTATGGCATTTAATACAAATTAAGTGATCATGATGCTCTCCAGGATTAAATAACTCATAAATTGCCTGTGAATCATTAAAATTATTTTTAATAACTATATTTTTTGCTTCAAAACTAGATAAAATTCTATATATAGTCGCTAAGCTAATATTTCCACCTTTTTCATTTAATAAATAATGAATCTTATTTGCATCTAAATGTTTATGGATATCAAATAATTTTAAAATTGCTAACTTATGCTTAGTGATTTTAATACCCAAACTTTTAACTAATTGTAAATTCATATAATAATCCTTAATATTAATATCATACACTCAGTAAGTCATTTTAGAGGTAAAATACAGCTTTTAGCAAATTTTTTGGTAAAGACTTATGATAAAACAAATAAAGTTCGTTATTTTTACAATTTTTATATTTAATACTATATTTCTTTTAGGATGTTCAGGAGTAAATTTTAGCCAATGGCGCTTTCCTTATATGATGGAAGTTCAACAAGGAAATTATATTAATAATGAGCAATTTACCCAATTAAAAGCTGGATTAACTAAAGACCAAACCGCCACTATAATTGGTCATCCTTTAACTACTTATATATTTAAAAAAGATAGATGGGATTTTATTTATCAAGATCACAAGAATAATAATTTAATTAAAAGTTATAATATTAGCTTATTTTTTGATAAAGATGATAAAATTATAACTATTCGCAAACAAGGTGAACTTTTTTAAACTTTTAGGATTAAATACTATTATGCTAAATATCGGACTAATAGGCGCTGATGGAAAAATGGGACAAGAAATTATTAAAATAATTTCAGCCAATAAAACTTTTTATAATTTAAGCTATGCTATAATCTCAACTCAAAAATCAATTAATAGTAAATTAGATGATTCAATTGTTCTTAATAATATATCTGCTGTGGGAAAAGTAGATGTTATTGTTGATTTTTCTAATCCAAATTCTATATTCAATACTTTAAATTATTGTTTAGACTCTAACACACCAATTGTAATTGGAACAACTGGTTTTAATGCTGAACAAAAACAATTAATAAATTCTACCAGTAAAAAAATTCCTGTATTATTATCCCCTAATATGAGTTTATCTGTAAATGTATTATTTAATTTGGTAAATATAGCAGCAACAAAACTTATAAATTTTGAAGCAGAAATATTTGAGGCTCATCATCGCAATAAAAAAGATTCTCCATCAGGTACAGCTATTAAATTAGGTGAAATTATTGCTAAAGCTCGCGGCGTTGATTTTTTATCTACGGCTAAATTCACAAGACACAGCTCAAATGAAATCAGAAATAAAAATGAAATTGGTTTTTCTGTAAGCCGTGGAGGTAATATCATTGGCAAGCATCAAGTTTCATTTATTAGTGACAATGAAATCCTAAAATTAACAAGTGAAATTAGTAATCGTTCTAGTTTTGCATATGGTGCCTTAATAGCTGCAAAATTTCTTGTTAATCAAAAAGCTGGTATGTATGATATGAGTGATGTATTAAAATTATGAAATTGTCCTTAAATTATGATGTTGTTATCGTGGGTAGTGGCTTATCTGGGTTATCAACCGCTCTTTTTTTAGCAGAAAAATCAAAAAACATTGCTTTAATTACTAAAAAATCTCTCAAAGACTGCAGCTCTTATTATGCACAAGGCGGTATTGCTTCTGTTATTGATAAAGATGATTCTATAGAAAATCATATAAAAGATACTTTAATTGCCGGAGATGGTTTATGTAATGAAAAGGCGGTTCGTTATATAATTGAAAACTCTCCTGATGCAATTAAATGGCTAGTTTCTATGGGAGTAAAGTTTACAGCTGATGAAGAACATTTGAGTGGATTTCATTTAACTAAAGAAGGAGGGCATAGCTTTAGAAGAATTTTACATATAGCCGATGGAACTGGCGAAGCTATAATAAATACTTTAATTCAAAAAGTCAAATCACATCCCAATATTAGCATATTTGAAAATCATATTGCTGTTGATTTAATAACTAATAACAAAATCAAATTACCACATTTACCTTTAGAACAAGACT
Organism: uncultured Neisseriaceae bacterium; assembly: GCA_937872505.1. Taxonomy (GTDB): domain Bacteria; phylum Pseudomonadota; class Gammaproteobacteria; order Burkholderiales; family UBA11063; genus Aquella. The sequence continues at coordinate 7,418 of CALMTA010000096.1, forward strand.
ATTGTTATGGGCTTTATGTTTTAAATCAAAAAAACCAGGTTATCACTTTCTCAGCTCCCTATACCATATTAGCAACTGGCGGAGCTGCAAAAGTATATCTATATACTACTAATCCAGATACTACAACGGGTGATGGTATTGCTATTGCTTTTCGCGCTGGTTGTAACATTGCCAATATGGAATTTATCCAATTTCATCCCACCTGTCTCTACCATAATAATGCTAAATCCTTTTTAATTTCAGAAGCAGTTAGAGGTGAAGGTGGCATTTTAAAATTACCTAATGGCAAAAGATTTATGGTCAACCATGATAAGCGCTTAGAATTAGCCCCCCGAGATATTGTAGCGCGTGCTATTGATTTTGAAATGAAAAAATATGGGCTAGATCATGTTTATTTAGATATTTCCTACAAATCACAAGCCTTTATTAAAGACCATTTTCCTAATATATATAAAACCTGCAAAAACCTAGGTATAGATATAACAAAAGAACCTATACCAGTAGTTCCTGCTGCCCATTATACATGTGGCGGAATTGTAACAGATTTAAACGGTAAAACTAATATAAAAAATTTATATGCAATCGGTGAATGTGCAAGTACTGGCTTACATGGAGCCAACCGTTTAGCTAGTAATTCATTATTAGAATGCTTAATTATAAGTAAAAGTGCTGCTAATGATATTTTAAATTCTAAAAATATCAACATCCCAGATTTACCTAATTGGGATGAATCTCAAGTTTGTGATAATGACGAGGAAGTTATCATTTCTCACAACTGGGATGAATTAAGACGAACTATGTGGGACTATGTTGGTATTTTTAGAACAAATAAGCGCCTTGAAAGAGCAATTCATAGAGTTAATTTATTAAAAAATGAAATTCATGAATATTATTCTAATTTTAAATTATCAGCTGACTTAATTGAATTAAGAAATCTTGCTTTAACTGCTGAATTAATTATTAAAAGCGCACAAATGCGTCATGAAAGCAGAGGGTTACATTATAGTAAAAATTATCCCGAAAAAAGCAATACTATCAAAGATACTATTTTAAATAAGGATAATTTTTCATGAAATTTGCAATTATTAGTGGTAGTACCCGCAAAAACTCTCAATCCTCTAAAGTAGCTCGTTATGTTAAATTTTATCTTGAATCCCAACAACAAGATACATATTTTTTAAATCTAGCTGAACAACCTATTAAACATTGGAATGAAACTTTTTGGAATGATTATGAAAATTTTGATCCTATATGGAATATTGCAAGAAAAGAACTCCAAACTAGTGACGCTATAATTGTAATTAGCCCAGAATGGAATGGTATGTGTCCTCCTGCCTTAAAAAATGTATTTCAATTAGCTACTAAAGGTGAATTTGCAAATAAACCCGCCTTATTAATTAGTGTCTCAGCAAGTACTAATGGTGTATATCCAATTGCTGAATTAAGATTAAATACTTATAAAAACACTTATATTTGTTATATTCCTCAACATGTAATTGTGAGAAATGTAAATAAAGTTTTAAACTCTTTTGAAAATAGTGAAAGTGAAGAAGATACTTCTATAAGAAAAAGAATTATTTATTCTGTTCAATTATTAAAAGTTTATGCAGAAGCTTTTACTAACATCAGAAAAAATGATATAGTACTTAGTAATACTTATCCTTATGGAATGTAAAATGCCTATTATTAAAATTTTACCTCATGAAGAAATTTGCCCACAAGGTGCAGAATTTATTGCTGAATCAAATAAAAATATATGTCAGCAATTATTAGATCATGGTATTGAAATTGAACATGCATGTGACATGGCATGCGCCTGTACAACATGCCATGTAATTATAAGAAATGGTTTTAATTCATTAAATGAAATTAATGAATTAGAAGAAGATCTATTGGATAGAGCATGGGGGTTAACTTCAGTTTCGCGCTTATCGTGCCAAGCTATTGTTGATGATGAAAATTTAGTTATAGAAATCCCCAAATATACCATTAATCATGCAAAAGAAGGTTGAGTAAAATTATGTCAGATAGCTCAAAATATAGTAATTATTTAACCCATGAAGAAAGTCAAACAGAATTATCTCATAGTGATAATAATCATAGTAATTTAAATAAAGATTTTTATGATCATAATCACTCTCATAAACACAACCATGGTTCTGACTTAAGAAAAGTTAATGCTAATGTATTACTGGTCTGCTTTATAGCCACTCTTTTCTTTTCCTTAGTAGAAGGTATTGGTGGATACTTAACTCACTCTATTGCCCTACAATCTGATGCATTACACATGCTAACCGATGCTGCAGGTCTTTTAATAGCATATTTTGCTAATAGAATTAGTAGAAAACCAGCTACGATTAATCTAACCTTCGGTTATGGTAAGGCAGAAGCTGTAGGTGCTTTAATTAATTGCATATTCACAATATTATTAACTATTGCTTTATTAATTGAAGTAATTCAACGATTCTTTATTCCTGTTGAAGTTCATGGCTTCGGTCTTTTTGTTCTTGCTTTAATTGGATTTATAGTAAATGGAATCATAGCCCTGGTTCTTTTAAAACATGCTCAATCGCTAAATACTAAAGCTGCATTAATACATTCATTAGGTGATTTATTTGCTTCTCTTGTAGCAATAATTGCAGGGGTAATTATTTATTTTACTAATTTCTGGTTAATTGATCCTATCTTATCTTTAATTATAATTGTTTTATTAATAATTTCAAATTACAATTTAATTAAAAAATCAATTATTGTACTCATGGCAGGAGTTCCAGAATATTTAAATTATGAAATAGTTGGAAAAGATTTAGAAGCTATTCAAGGTATTATAGGTGTCCACGATTTACATATCTGGTATATGTCAGCAAATAAAGCAGCTTTATCCGCACACATAGTTATTGAACAACCTTACCTTTGGCAAAATATTCTACTAGAATGCCAAAAAATGTTATTAGAAAAACATAAAATTGATCATATTACACTACAATATGAATTTGATAGACGGCATTTTGAAATGAATTATTGTGAAATAAAATAAAATATACAAATTAATATTTATAAAAATCTTCTTGGATTTTTTTAACATCATTTGTATATAATAAGCTCAACATTAATAAAATTCTAGCTTTCTCTGGATTTAAATCATCAGCAGTAATAAGATCATAGGTAGTATCAAGATTATTATAATTATAAGTTACTGTACCGCTACTAACTCTACTACTGCGAACAATAATAATACCTTTATTGTGAGCTTTTATTAAAAAATCTTTTTCGTATACAGGTATATTACCATTTCCAAAACCAGCAATTATTATACCTTTTAAATTGTTGGTATTTAAAATAGCGTCTAACATTGTAGTATCCACACCAACATATTCATATATAATTGCTACATTAGGTAAATTGTTAACCCCAGTAACATAAAATGGAGTATCAGAAGTAAAAGGACGGATTATTTTGGTATTATAAGAAACTTTACCTAAAACCACTGTTCCAATAGGACCAATATTTGGGGACTCAAAAGCATTGGTTGTAGTAGTATTTGCCTTAGTAACATATCTACCACTAAAAATTTTATCATTCATTACAACCAATACTCCACGATTAAATGAAGCTGGATTAGCTGCTACATTTACTGCATTATAAAGATTTAAACTACCATCAGCACTTAATGATGTTGCAGGCCTCATTGCCCCAACCAGTATTATTGGTTTCTTAGTTTTTGCTGCTAAATGTAAAAAATATGCAGTTTCTGATAAAGAATCTGTACCATGAATAATTACAATACCATTTATTTCTGGCGAGCTTGCAATTTTATTAACCTCATTAGTTAACATTAACCAGTCAGTTAATTTTAAATCACTACTATCTTTATTATATATTTGTTTAAAATTAATGTTAGCAATATTTTTTAATTCTGGTATTGATGCAATAATTTGGCTTCCAGAAAGACTTCCTGTTTTATAAATAGAAGAAGTTGATGAATTAGCAGTAGCTGAAATTGTACCACCTGTTGCTAAAACTGCAATTGTAGGTTTTATATCCGCAAAACTAAATGTAATTGAAAAAAATAAAA
>CALMTA010000097.1 GCA_937872505.1 uncultured Neisseriaceae bacterium
TTAGTAACAAAGAATTTAATTAGACAGAAACGACAAGGTGCTGACTTCCCGCAGGTTACTGTAACAGGTATGGAAAGTGTAAATGAAAGAGAAGGTAAGAACTTAGACTTCTATGAAAAACAAGACATTCCTGGAGCAGGTATAATGATGCCACTACCTGAAGTATATATGGATAAAGTTTTAGCTTATTACAAAGCAGTAAGACATGACAACACCTTAACAATTTTCAAAGCTGTTGAGTTGTTAAATGCTGATATACAAAGCGAAAACATTAAGATTGAGTTCTTAGGGTTGCGTATTCCTAACCAGCAGTTATCATCTAACGATTGGATGAAAGCTACTAAATTCTATGTGCCTATTAAGAATAACTTTATATACGTTCCTGCTGAACTTGTAGTTAAAGTTGGATCTGACTTTGACATTGACAAAGTGAAACTCTATATGCCTCATCTTGACAGTAACTTGCAACTTATAAGCGTAAATAGAAATGAACCTACTGATACAGACATTATGGCTGCAGTTGAAACCTTTCAAATTTCAGCTGAAAAACAAGCCACTAAGTTAAGTGATGTTGTAGAGCTTGACGATCTAGAAAATAACGTAGAACAATTAACACTTTACTTTAACATGTTAAAATCTCGTGTAGATTTTAATTTGTTTTTAGCTGATGTTACAGACGAAGGTATAGCTGCAGTGTTTACAACTACCAATATTCAAGATGTTGATTTACCGAACTTGATAAAAGCATTTTCATTCATAACGAAAACATATCACCTTAACGATGATGCGGGAGAACGCTTAAAAGATTTAGCTCAAGCATTGAAAGATAGGTTTGCAGACGCTGCAAAATCTAAACTCATTATTAATACAAGGTCTTTACAAGCTTTTAAGGATTTAAACAACTGGCTTACTTGGTCAACTATTGAAGCATTACATAATGAAATGCTACAACTTGAGAAGATAATGTTAACTCATAGAACTAACAGAGGTGCATTACTTAAACCAATCAACACCAACGCAGCAGATGCAGCAGCAGCGAAACATAATGTCGATACTAACATGAAGAACTTAGGTTTAACTATTGATCCTGTTAGTAATATAGATGCGGCTATTGACTTTGTGCAAGGTAAGCTAGGTGTAGGGCGTGTAGCGTTGACAATGAACATTAAAGCTTTAGGCTTAGATGTGGAGTTGTTTCTAAATCAAAAACTATACTTAACAGGTACGTCGAGGTTAATACCTATTCATAATTACTTTGCAGCTGATTACGCTGATGTTATTAAGCCAGGCTTTGGAGATTTAATTTCTTCTGACGGTACAATAACATTAGATAGTTCTTCTGAAATGTTAACTATGCAAGTGGATAATGTTAAAGATCCTAAAGCTGTAAAGCTAGGTCTTACTTTATTTACACTTGGCTTAGCAGGTTATCTTGTTAATCTAAACATACCTCTATCTCAAGTAATTGATTTCCTTCAAGTGCCATCAATAAGTAAATACTTATCAAGCTTAGACGTTGCTGAATCAGAAGTTATACGTTCTGTCACAGAGAACAAACCTACATTAAAAAGAAAAGCTGAAGCACTTCAAGATTTAAAGGCAAGTTCAAGTGTAAAAAAATTAATTGACTTTGACAATGCAGGCTTACTTTATAACGAGAAAGAAAAAGATAACACAGCAGAAATACATAAGAAGTTACAGGACGCAATATCAAAACTTAAGTCTAAAGAAGAATTAACTAAAGATGATCAAGCTTTGTTACTTGCATACTTCTTTGATATAGTGGAGCAATCAAAATCTTTTACAGAATTTATTATGGCGTCATCACCTGATACTAGGACAAACAAAAGTTTGACACAAGCAACCAGAAACAGAGATAGCTTAGTAGAATTCTTAAGTCAAGGTGTAAAACCAAAGCTTGTATCAGAAGAGTCCTTCTTATCTATATATGATAATACTATCGTATCTTCGTTCTATGATGTACAAGATGTTTACTCTACTTTGTTTGGTAGTTTGTATTTGTTTATAGAGAACGAGCACTTTAAACCGTTGTTCAACAAGTATTATAAAAACAAGTTACCGTTAGGTTTAGATAAGGACACATTAGAAAGATACGACTCAGCGTTCATAAACGATTTGTTTGTAACAATGATGTTCAATTACATCATAGAACACAAGTCACAGTATCCTGTACTTTACGAAGCCTTGTCTAAGCACGAAAATAAAGATTACGCAATCTTACAACCTTCAAACCTAGCTTCAATTACATTGAACGCAGGTATAAATGACATGGTCGTAATGTCTAGTGAGGTAGATGACCTACGATACAGTGTTGAAGATGTTAAATCATTTCCTGTAATTAGGTTAGCAGATAGAACAATACCTTTTGTTACAACAGAAGACATGATAAGAGTTCTAAGTAACTTAGGTGATACTGAATTGCAACGTCTTAATGCTGTGTCACTATTACAAGCTGGCACCAACAACTCACCTTATTCATTTGAAAAGATACTACCTTTCTCTAAGTGGAAAGAAGAGTTAATAAAAGGTACAGTTAATTTTTACAATCACCAACTTAATACCGTAGAGTTTGAACAGTTCTTTGCAACCTATTCGGCTTATTTTTTTAGAGCTAATCCATTTGCTAACGGCACAGCGTATGCACAGCAAATAAAACTAAAGGCTACAAACAATGACAGGAACGCAGTCTCTCAATACGTAATTTCTTTTGATAAGAATGGTAGGCTGAATATAAATGGTAGGTTTTCAGCTAATGCGTTTAGAAGATTCTATCCTGTAAATGCACCTAAATATAATTTGATTGTTACTCAAGTAAAAGAAGCAGTTGAGAATGCAGTGTCTAGTCAGCAAGAGCAAGCTAAAATTAATTTAGATGAACTTCTAAAAGATAAAATGGTTGTAGCTTTAACTAACCAAGAGATAGCTTTACTTGAAGGTGATGTAGTAGGACTCAACAATAATAAAAGTGTAATAGGAAACGTAAAGCCTGGACCTTTTGTTAAAGATGTTGTACAGAGTTTAAGACTAGATCCTTTTGATAAAGATGAACTTGTCGACTACATAAAGTCTTTATCAAATAAAGTAAACATAATACTAAACCCTAATGACCATAGATTTAATGCGTCAGACTTTAAGGATTTTGTGGCGACCTTAAAAAATATAAAAGGTAAGGATATTAAAGTAATAATAATGAAAGACGCAATCAAAAGCGACGCACGTGTACAAGCAACAATAAACGATATACTAGCACTAACAGAATGTAGAGTATAATATGTGTAGAATATTAAGAAACGACAACGAGGAATTGGTAGGTGTGTTAGCCCCTAACGGGGCTCCATCTAACCTATTCAGAAGTATAACAGAACATGTAACAGACTTGAATGAAGCTGTGAAGATGTATAAAAGTATAAACACTGTGAGCAGTAATATACCATCAACTATGCAGAGTATGGTGTACCAAAGATTAGGAGTTGATAGCGATCAAACGTCTGCTAAACTAAAAAATATAGAAGAGTTAATTGCTTTTATATCAGATAAGTTTCCTAACATAACTCTAACAACAGAAGACAAAGAACTGCTGAAAAAATACTTGGCTATTAATGACACTATAATAAATAAATACAACTCTTTAACCTCTTTTTTTACTATACGCAAACTTTCAGGGTATGACGAAAGTAAAATCTTTGGGTTGTCTGGAATAAAGGAAGACACAGACGCAGCTAAATATTATAAAATACTTGATATAACTTATTTAAATAAACAGTTCGATAAGCTTGAATTTCTGTATGTAAAAAAATTTGTGGCGGAAAACAATATAGGTGATGTTTTTTTCAATTTGCATAACATAGTTAACAGTGTTGGCGCATTCATACCAGATGCGTATCATTTTCAAGAATACGAACTTCCAAAATTATTAGATGTAAGTTTTGCGTATCCAAATGTTGTTCAAGATAATAGTGGTAATTGGGCAGCTGACCTGTCACCAAGTGATTCAAGAGAGTACGCTTCTTTTGAAGCCTTATCAAGAATGTCTAGAAGCACATTTAAGCAAGTACATGAATATATTTGGAAAATGAGAATGAGCGATAAGTTTAAAGGCGCAGTTGAAAATCTTACTGCCTTTGATACTACAGTGTCAGAGTTAAAAGCTCTATTAAACAATAGAGATATTGTTACTTTGTTAACACCAGACATAGAAAAAACATTTAAAGAATTCAGTAAGTTTGTTACAGGCGATGTAATAGAAAATAATAATGTATCTGTACAACAAGCAGAGTTATTGTTAGCGCAATTCTCTAACTCAAGATTGGAGAAGACAACTGAAGGATTGGAAACTTTCTTCAACTCTGCATTAGATAACAACGAAGAGATTAAGTGGGAGTATCTTGATGACAAGTTTACATCTACACCTAAAGCCGATAGTCAACCTTGGGTTGACAGTGACGTAATTGATAAGCTACTAGATAACGGATATTTAAATTGCGAATAATGGCTACAAGTTGTAACATAGATTTTAGTACGTTACTGAACATAGGTTCAGACAAAGGTAAGTTTGCAAGCGCAATACCTAAAAACATGTCGTTCGATGAACGACTAAACTTAATTGACTTTATACATGACAAAACCGAATTAGTATCTAATACTCACTATGAGTTTGGTGGATTTAAAATGCCTGTACGTGTTTCAACTTTGGCATCCAACCTATTCCAATCTAAGGGTGGTGTAGATAAAACAGCTACACCTGACGGTATTATACAAACATCTTTAGGTAATGCCGTACATGATATTGCTGCACATGCAGGTAAGATATTAGAAGCTAACCCTACTGCAAACGTAGCGTACATTATAAATAATGTAAGACCTAAAGTTGACAGAGAACACGCAGTTGCACCGTTAAGCGATGACATATATGCTACAATAATTGAGACAGTAAGAGAGATTATAAACCTAGGTAATGAAACTCAAGCCACTATAGACCCTAGCAGAAAAGCTACATTCAGATTTGAAACTAAAGTAATAGACCCAAAGACAGGTATTGGTGGAACAGGTGACGTGTTTATATTTTATAGTGACGGTTCAGCTTCTTACTTTGATTTCAAAACGTTCGAACCAGGTGCTGAGTTTAAGTCCCATGATGAGAGTTCAAACTCTACACTTGTATCTTCATTCGCTTCGTATAGAGATTACAGAAGAGAGAAGTGGGAACTAACTGTACCTGCTTACACTAAGATATTAAAAGATGTTTATAGAGTTACGTCTATTAGACATGCACGTGCAATACCTATTGCTGTAATGTTTGAGAAGACTGAAGAGTATATAGCAGCTGTTAAGTCTAACAACAAACTCAAGATGGATGCTTTGTTTGAAGCTGGTAAGACACGCACAAATAAAATAAGAAACCTAGAGTCGTTTGTAAACTCAGATTACTTAGTACCTGTTGTAACAACAGAAGAAGACTTGACAAGTGCTCAACTTACTCAATTTGTAATTGATAGGTTTAAAGAAATAAGAGAACTAGAGGATCGTATACAACGCTCAAAGGATGCCAGTGAAATTAAAAGGTTAGCTGAAAAGAAAGAACGTGTAAAACTTCTAATAGATAGAATCTCATTTAATCAAGATGTTGCCGCAACTTTTGATTTAGTAAAGTCTGTACTAATTGAAGTAGAGCAAGTATTAAAACCTGACTTCCCTGGTGACAGACTCCCAACTATTGTAGAGCTTAGAAAACAATTGATATACTATAAAGATGCAGTTATGTTTTTAAGTCGTATGCTTACAGTTGATACAGGTAAAACAACTGAAGAAAATGCAAAAATGATTGGAGACGTAACTGTAAGCATTAGTAACGCTTTAAATAGTCTTGACACTGTGTTTCTAAATGAAATGGAAACGCATAATTTAGTACACGAAAGTATTTCCAGACAAGAGATTGACACCAAACAAATATTGTTTGAACAAGATGATATTATACAACATTGGTCTAAGGGTGCTATCAATAGTAACAACCCCTTCTTTAGACAGATGAAGGAGACTGTTGATAAAATAGAACTTCAAACAAAGAAAGACTTAGACAAGTTTATGAAAGAAGCGGAGAAGAAGTTTGCAGGATTGCACGCTTTCTTAAAACAAAAAGGTTGGTCTGAAGAACAGTTCATTGATTTTATAATCAATAAGAAGACAGGTAACTTACAAAGTAAGTTCAGTAAGACTATGTATGATATTATTAACGCTGAGATTTCAAATCGCAATGCCAGCTTCTTTCAGACTAATTATGTTATCCGAGATAATTATCAAGCATCTTATGAACGTAGGCTAGCTAATCGAGAAGCACAGTTGCGTGTTAAGTATCATAATTTAGATTCAGAGCAAAACAAAGCAGGCTACGCTAGAGAGCTTGAGAGTTGGAAAGATAAGAACGCATTGATAAACGATGACGGTTCGTACAATGACTTAGCTTGGACACAGATAAAGAACGTGTCTAGATTTCTAAAGAGAAAGGAAAGTTTTGAGAGTAAGTACTATAGTGATGCTTACAAAACAATATCTACAGACGCACGCTTTAAAGATTGGTATGATTTCTGGTTACAGAGTATGTATGAGTTCAGTGATATGTTAGGTGGGCATGATAATGTGACAGGTAATTTTGTACCTTGGATACAAAAAGATTTCATTGAACTTGCGTTCGCAAAAGGGGGGAAGCTAGCAGGTAGTATGTTAGACAGTATATCGGTTAACTTTGATAATGTAGCTGAAGAGTATGATAGTCTTGGTAATATTGTTAAACGTGTGCCTGTATTATATACTAATAGGTTTCTTAAAACAGACGGTAGTGTTGACTTTGAACGTAAGTCATTTAACTTAGAGAAGTCACTTCACTTGTTTGCTAAGATGGTCTTTAACTATAACAATAAGATAAAACATGAAGCACATGTAATGGCTATACGTGAGATGATGGTTGACTTTGGTCAAGTTATTCAAACAAGTAAGAAGAGTGTTGCTATTACAAATCCTGCAAATGGTAAGACATATAGTCTGGATGTAAACCAAAACTTACAGGAAACGTTTGATGCATACGTCAACTTTTATATGTATGGTATGCGTATAAGTGATAAGGATAAAACATTTAACTTAGGCAATAGAGAGATATCTATGCAGCGTGCGCTGCTTGCAGCTAAGAACTTCTATACAAAGAAGACACTTGCATACTCTATACACCCACCTATAGCTAGTTATGTTGTAGGTAAATTAGGAAGTAGAGTTGCTGCAAAGAAAGGATTGTTATTTGACAATGAGAACTTATCATTTGGAAATAAGTTATGGGCTAAGTCTAAGCTAAGTAAGTTCGTAGGTGCTGATTCAGATACAAAAAAATATAAAGCGTTTCTTGCTTACTTTAATCCTAATCAGTTTGAAGATTTCTATGAACGTATAGATAAGATGTCATCAAATAAATTAGATAGAGTATTAAATGATAGAGCACAATTTGCATTCTTTCATTGGGCTGATCAAGGTGTCGTAGATCCTTTAGCTGTTGCTATATCAAAACATTATGGAATAAAGAACGGACAACTTAGACACAAAGATAACTTAGACAAGGACAGTAAAACATTATGGGATAGTTTCACTATAAAGGAAGTCGATGGTGAAGTAGTAATGGATATTGCAGGCAATTTAACTGAAGAACAGAAAGACAAAATCCTTATTAAGTTTAGAAGAATAGTAAGAGAAGCACAACAAGCTATTATTGGAAATGCTTCTGATGAAGAAATCTCCCTTGCAAGCACTAGCTTGCTTGGTAACTTAATGTTACAGTACAGGACATGGCTACCTAATATAGCTAATGAGATGTTCAAAGGATTGAAATACGATGAGACTTATGATGCTGTAGATATTGGCAGGTTCACTGCGTTTGCAGACAGCTATCGAGGTAGTAAGTCAGGCTCAGGCTTTATGTTAATTGCTAAAGATATATTGAGCATAACAACAAAGTTAATAGGTGAGATATTCTACTTAGGAAGAGCGTTTAATTACGATAGAACTTTGATAGATGAAGAACGCTCTCGCAATGTGTTTGAAGAGTGGAAAGCAAAACATCCAAAGTTAGCTGAGCGCGTTACGTATGAACAATACTTACAAGCACGTAAGCGCCAGATGATTGCAATGATATCACACATTAGAATGTTGGCAATGTTGTTAGGTATAACAATGCTTGCAGGTGCAGACTGGGATGACGATGATGAAAAAGATTATCGTAAAACATTCGTCACTCGTCACGCATTTAGAATATTAAATAGAGTGTACACTGAAGCAGCGTCATTCTATTCACCGATGGAATTAAACTCTCTACTTAAAGGTGGGCCTATACCTGTATGGGGATTGCCTGTTGCAATAGGTAAGATATTTGCTAACGGATTAGATGAGATACGTGACAGTGTATTTGGAGAGAACGCAGCCAATGATAAGACGCCAGCCTTTTACTACTCATTAGACATGATACCTATTGTAGATAGATTTAGAAAAATCTTTGAGCTAACAGAATCAGACTTAGCAGCTATAAGATAAAATAGGGGAGAGGTATCACCTCTCCCCTTCCCCCGTTACTTTATCTTAGGTACGTAGTAACCTATGATATCCTTGCTATTGTACGCCCAACCTGTGCCATTATATATCTCTAACTTCTTAGTGCCATTACGCAGTACTACTAAGTACTGTCCGTACTCAATGT
>CALMTA010000098.1 GCA_937872505.1 uncultured Neisseriaceae bacterium
TTCGGACTATTTCTATCTGCTCTTTTCTTTCTGAGGTATTTTCATATTCAGTAGCTAATGCCCCAAATTTTCGTATTTGTATTACCCTATTTATACCATCAATTAACTCTAAAACATTTGGAGCAAAACCTTTAATTTCATTTTGCCATGTCGGGCAATATTTGGGTAGTGCAAATAAAATTGTAGCAATTACTGCATCAGAATACAAATTAAGCCCAGATACTGTTTTTGCACATGTTAGTGCATGTTCTAATAAATCAATATTAGTCGGGTAAAATTTTTGTCCCCTATAATATTTTTGCGCTATTGAAATAGCATCTGCAAATTGTTTAATATGCTCTTCATTAAAATATTCTTTTTGAGTTATAAGCCATGAATCTATATCATTAAAACCATGCTTCACTGTTACCATCAATCTCTCTCTTTTTATAATAATTCAACTGTAAATAACCTATTATATTGCCTAAAAGCATATCTATCTGTCATACCTGATAAATAATCCGCAACTACTCTATGTAACCCATAAATCTCAATTTTTTGTTGATATTGTTCCGGCAAAAGCATACTATTCTCAACATATGCTTTAAATAAAGAACGTATAATATGCTGTGCCTTAAAACGTAATTGCATTACGGATGAATGTTTATACATATTTTTAAATAAGAATTTTTTTAACTGCCGTTGTTGTTCCTGCATTGTTTGACTATATTTTATTAAAGTTTCTGCTTCTCTTACCTCACTTAGATTAGACACTTTAGATTTTATAATATTTTCTAAAGAGTTTTCTATTAAATCGTAAATAGTAAAATTTATTAAATGCCGTACTAATTCTTTTTGCAATCTTCTCCCTTTTAAATCTGGGTATTTACCTCTAACAATATCTAATTGTAATTTTACTAGTTCAATACATTCTAATTGTTCTAAGCTAAGTAAATTTGCTCTTAATCCGTCATCAATATCATGATAATTATAAGCTAATTCATCTACTACATTAGCCAACTGTGCCTCTAACGAAGGTCTTTTATTATTTAGAAATCTTTCACCTATTTTTCCTAAATCTTTAGCTTTAGCTAAACTACAATGCTTTAAAATACCTTCCCTAGTTTCAAAGGTTAAGTTGAGCCCATCAAAACCTGCATATCGCTCTTCTAATTTTTCTACGATTCTTAATGACTGTAAATTATGCTCAAAACCATTTGCCCCTACATTTAACATACAAGTATTTAATTCATCTTGACCAATATGACCAAATGGAGTATGCCCTAAATCATGTGCTAAACATATTGCTTCTACCAAATCAATATTTAAATTCAAAGCCCGAGCAACAGAGCGACCAATTTGTGCTACTTCTAAACTATGAGTTAATCTTGTGCGAAACAAGTCACCTTCATGGTTTATAAAAACCTGAGTTTTGTATTCTAGCCTCCTAAAAGCACTTGAATGAATTACTCTGTCTCTATCCCGCTCAAATTCAGTACGATATTTTGGAGGAGCTTCATCAAATTCTCGCCCTCTACTTGCGTTAACTGCATATTTTGCTAAATTCATATTTATTCTCTTATTATGTAACTAAATGCTCAATAATTTTACAAATTCTATCAGCACTATTTGATATTGCCAAAGTATGTGCTAATTGCGCCATCTGTAAACATTCATGCCTATTAATTTTTGATAAAATTTGCCTAAGGTTTTCTTTATTTAAATCTTTTTGAATTATTATTTTTGCTCCACCAATTTTGACTAAAGGCATAGCATTAAAATATTGATGATTATCAACAGCATAAGGATAAGGAACAAAGATAGCAGCTACGCCCGCACAAGATATTTCACTAACTGTTGATGCTCCTGAACGACATATTATTAAATCAGCTTTAGAATAAGCATGTGCTATATCATCAATAAAACTAACTACTTCTGCAGAAATACCTAAACTATCATACTGGGCTTGAACAATTTTAGCATCTCCCCTACCTACTTGATGTAGAACACTCTTAAAGTTAATCAACCCATCACAACTAGAAGGAATTACTTCATTCAAAGCTTGCGCCCCTAAACTACCTCCTAAAATAAGAAGATTAAGACCTCCTTCTCTCACGTTGTAACGCTCTTTAGGCAATGACATTTTAGTGATACTATCACGAATAGGGTTACCAACAATAATACTTTTTTTGGAAGCTAAAACATCAGGAAATGCAGTTAGTATATTGGTAGCAAATTTAGATAAAATTTTGTTACTAAGGCCAGGTATTGCATTTTGTTCATGAATAATAACCTTACATCTACAAAGCCAACCGGCAAAACACAATGGAAAAGTAGCATACCCACCAAAACCTACAATTAACATTGGTTTATGTTTTCTAATTATTTTTATAGATTCAATTATAGCCCATAAAAGAATAAAAGGCATTTTTAATAAACGTAATATCCCCTTATTACGTAATCCAGAAATTTTTATTCTTTCAAATTTAAAACCATTTTTTGGAACTATATCGTTTTCTATCCCTATAGTTGCCCCTACCCAAATAATATTATATAGATTTTGGATTTTTAATTTTTCTGCAACAGATAATGCTGGAAATACGTGCCCGCCAGTTCCACCTGCTGTAATTAAAATAGTTTTTTTCATAATAAAGCTTATTTCATTTAATAACATTATTGTAACATTATTTACCATAATATCATCTAACATAAATTTTTATATTTTTTAATATCTTATCTAATTATTTAAAATAAATAGCATAAAAAATTAAATAATTTACTAAAAATATTTTATTATAAATTATAATATTCTGATTCAATTGAGTTTTTTATAAGGTGTCAAAATTGTTACTTGTCAATTTTTATTAAATATGTGATTATTCTGCAAAATAAAATAAATTTTAAGCGCGTATTTAAAC
Source organism: uncultured Neisseriaceae bacterium (assembly GCA_937872505.1). GTDB lineage: Bacteria > Pseudomonadota > Gammaproteobacteria > Burkholderiales > UBA11063 > Aquella. Next base: position 2,898 of record CALMTA010000098.1, read on the forward strand.
TAATATTTTAATTTACATTTGTAATATTTTTTATTGCATTTTAATATTTAATTTTTAGGGGTAATAAATATGAACTTACAAATATCACCAAGTTTTGAAAAATTACTAGCATTTTCATCCATTCCTATAACAGCTTACAAAAGCGCTAAAATCACTTTAAATTATGAAAATGCTGTTGAAAAAAAATCTAACATACAAAAAATGCAAGACTGCTACATAAGATTCACCAGCCAAGAATTTAAAACCTATGGTTATTTAAACGGATATTTGTTTGGTTTAGGAAAAACAAAAGATATTCGGTATTTAGCTTTATATAAAGAATTAATAAATCTTGGTCAAGCAACAGAATGTGGTGTTTTGAGTAAAAATGGAAAAGAAGATATTCTTAATAATGCTAAACAAGCAATGCTATTTTCTAAACAAATTGATCAAATAACTTCTGTAATTTCTCAAACTCCAGAAATAAAAGAATATACGGAAGATTTAACTTTTCTGTATTCTAAAAAAATGGAGCTACAAAATAAATTACATCATTCTACTCAAAATTTTGAAGAAAATTGTATTGCTACAAATGCTCAACTAGCTCAAGACTTAGAAACTATTATCTTAAGAATTAATACTTCAGAACATTTTTTCAAAAAAACTATAAATAATATTGAAAACCTCCACCCCGCATTTGATAAAATATTAGAGGATTTTTTCTCAAATAATAAATATTCGATTCAAGATTTAGTACATTTTTATGCATTTAAGTATGAACTACTTAACAATGAGCTATTTAAAAAAGAAGTATTTGAAGATATAAGTAAATATATTTTTAATGCTAGTGTTGGCTCATTAAGTGCACGAATTTACATTGAATCAAAATATGGTTCTTTAATTGTCAACTTATTAGAAGCATCATTTCTAGGAGATATAGATAGCCACAACAACTTATCTCAATATTTTCTACAAACAATCTTTAATCTTTTGAATGACTATAAACCTGATTTTAGTCTTAAAGCATTATGTATTAAAGAACACGAAAACCTACAAAATAAATATGCACAAAAATTTGGTTACGGTATGGGGTCGGCATTTACAGGGTCGTACCAATTAAATATTACTGGCCTACAAATAATAAATGATATTTTAGAATATTATAAAAATCTATCCCAAATTAACATAGAAAACAGACACATGTTAACACCTTTTATTAATTTTGGCTATCATGAACAAGAAACTCTCAAATGGAATTTAATTGGTGGTAAATTTGGCTCTAGAAAAAAG
>CALMTA010000099.1 GCA_937872505.1 uncultured Neisseriaceae bacterium
TGCATTATTTAATGCATACAATCATGGAAATATAAATAAAAACTCTAGGATTATAACAATTGGACGAAAGCCACTTACTAATGATGAATATTATAAATTTGCTTTTGAAAAAGCAGTTCAAGCTAATGAAAATATTAAAAAATCTTCTTGGATAAAATTTTGTAATTTTATACATTATATTAGTATTCAAATAGCTCACTCTGAAGATTATGAACGATTAGCAAAAACAATAAATACTAATCATATTAATATTTACTATTTAGCAACAGATCCATCATTATTTAAACTAATATGCGAAAACTTAGCTAAATTTAAACTTAATACGAGTAATTCACGTATAGTTCTTGAAAAGCCTTTAGGTAATGATCTAAAAACCTCTAATGATATCAATGATTTTGTAGCCAAATTTTTTAAAGAAGAACAAATTTATAGAATAGATCATTATCTAGGTAAAGAATCAGTTCAAAATTTAATGGCTATTCGTTTTGGTAATACTTTATTTGAAGCATTGTGGCGTAGACAATGGATTAGCAGTATTCAAATTACTATCGCAGAAACTATTGGTGTTGATTCCCGAGGTGAGTTTTATGATAAAACTGGTGCTTTGCGTGATGTCCTTCAAAACCACTTATTACAATTATTATGCATTGTTGCAATGGAACCTCCATACTCATTAGAAGCAGACACTGTGCGTGATGAAAAATTAAAGGTTTTAAAATCATTAAAAATTCTATCAGAAGAATCAGTTCTCAATAATGTAGTCCTTGGTCAATATAAAGCTGGTGCTATTGATGGATTACCTGTTAAAGGTTATTTGTCTGAAGATAATATACCAAAAAATAGCACTACTGAAACTTTTATAGCACTAACTGCAGAAATTCAAAACTGGCGTTGGGCTGGTGTCCCATTTTATCTGCGAACTGGTAAAAGATTACAAGATAAAATTGCAGAAATTGTTATTCAATTTAAAGATATACCTTGTAAAATATTTCCTTTTAGTGTTAATAATTTTGCTAATCGTTTAATAATAAAATTACAACCGGAAGAGTCAATTCAGTGTTATTTTTTAGCAAAACAACCAGGGGACACAAATGAGTTACAACCTGTATATCTAGATTTAAATTTTAATAAAATGTTTACTAATTCTACTAGATATGAAGATTATGAAAGATTATTAATGGACGTTATTCGGGGTAAATTAACCTTATTCGTTCGTAGAGATGAACAGGAAGCTGCATGGCGTTGGGTAGAACCTATTTTCTTAACTCAAAAAAAATTAAAGATTACTCCAAAACAATATACTGCAGGCACATGGGGGCCTTCAGCAGCATCAGCCCTATTATCCAAAGATG
>CALMTA010000100.1 GCA_937872505.1 uncultured Neisseriaceae bacterium
ATATGCAAGAAAATGAAAAACTACTTGCTCAAGAAGCTGTTAATAATTTTGCTGCTATGAAAAATCGTAGATTAGATAGACAAAGAGATAAAAGAGATTGTGCTGCTTTAAGTAAGCTTCCTGCATGGAATCAAAGTGCTGAAATGAAAAGAATTGTTTGCGCATCTTGTCCTGAATTATGCACTGAAGCTGTATAATTAAACTATAAATTTATAATAAATTTTGTAACTTTACGGCACTATTTTATATTTTAATAAGATAGTGCCTTTTTACAATAAAAACTATTAATATGAAGATTAAGAAATTAAAAAAACAATTTGGAGGAACAGTCCAAAATTTAATAAATGTCAATAAACCTTGGGATTTTAAAGGATTTTATCACAAAGATGATATGGCTCCTCTTTTACAAATTAGTAATAAATTACAAGATGTTTACGATAAAAGATTAGGAGAAAAAGAAGCTTATGCTAAGGCTATAAGAGATATAAAGTTAGACCCTAATTTTTATAAAGATTTTTTAGCTAATTTACAAAATGACTATACTAATCAAATGAAGCAATCTTTAGAAGATGTAAATGGAGAAATAACAAGTAATACTTATGGTCAAAACTTAATAGATATAGCTACTAAGTTTATAACTGATCCTAAATTAAAAACTGCTCAGTTTAATACAGCTGAAGTAGATACTTGGAGAAAAGAAGTTGCAGAAAGAGAGGCAGCAGGAACTTATCTTAGAGAATTAGATGCTAATGCAGCAAATTATGATAAACATTTTATACAAGAAGGTAAAGTATTTGAACCTTGGAGCATGGCTCCTATAACTCATTTTGTAGATTATACTCAATCTTTAATGGACATTACTAATAAGTTATTATTGGAACAAGATATATTTGTTTCAGGAGTTTCAAGTTGGGATGCCTGGTATCAAAAAGTAGAATATTTAGGAGATGATAGAATTACTAATTTATTAACTACATATAAAGACGGCTTTTATAATTCTGTTGCAGGAGAAAACTTTAGGTCTATGGTAGCTAATAAATATGGTTTTCAAAAAGATAAAAATGGAATAGTAGCAGATGGTGCTATGAAAGATAATAAAACTTTTAAATCTTATATGGATGATGAATATGCTTCATTAATAAATAGTCTTGCTCAAACTATGAAAGTTACTCGTAAACTTGATATAGGTCAATTAGGTATGCCTGGTCAACAAAGAGCAGATGAAGCAGCAGCTGCAGCGGCTAAAGCTAAAGCAGATGCTAAAGCTAAAGCAGATGAAGATGCTAAAGCAAATAAAGAGCTTGGATTATTTGTTGGTGATTCTGTTGATGCATCTATGCCTGTACATTCTGTACAAAGTGGTATTCCTGGAACATATGATTTAGAAAGCAATTTTAATAATGATTATAAAAGCTTTAATGAAGAAAATGAAAAAGTTAAAGGAATAGCAGCAGATTATGTTGTCAAAAATTCAGTGGGAAATGCTATGAGTTATGAAGATATAATAAAGTCTTATTCATTAGGACAAAGTGAAAATTTAACTATTTTAACTAAAGACGGTAAGTCTTTGAGTACAACAGATAGAGCGGCTTTAGACATTAAATTTAATAATGTAGTATTTAAGAAAAACCTTTTAGAAGCATCTGTTATAGCTATTAATGAAAAAGATAAAGAAATATCTAAAAATCTATTAGAAACTACAGATAAAAGCGGTAAAAAGATTTATACATTAAATCAAAATCCTATAACAGTTAATCTTCCTAATGGTTCAAAAGTAACATACAAAGCTATAGTTGATAATAGTACTTTAGACCAATTGTGGTTAATTACAGATGAAAGTAAAGGTTATATTGATAAAATAGTTAGTCCCGCAGAATTTAATTCAATGTATCCTAATTCTACCTCAACACATTCTTTATGGACTAAATCAATAGAAAAGGAACTATTATTAATAGAAGAATTAGCTAAAAAAAATCTTCTTGATAAACAAAATGAATGGATAAGAAAAAATATTAGTTCTTACAAAGAGGGTAAACCTATTACACCAGAAATGATTTCTGAATATAGAGCTTCTGAGTTTTATAAAAAACAATTAGAATTTGCTAAAAAAGATATTTTACAAAGAGGTTTGCATGATATGCATAAAAATTATATATCTCAAAAACTTGATTATGCTTTAAGTCCTTCTAAAACTTATGGTGCTTTAGATGTAAAGTATAAAATACTACCTATAGGAATAAGAGAAGATAAAAGCGATAATGCAAGATTGTTGAGAGATAAAGTTCTTTCTACTGAACTTCACAAAGACAGTTTAAAATATTATGATGTATCTTCTGGCAAATATGTAACATGGGAAGATATTAGAAATGATTGGAGTTCTATAAATTATGAAAAAGGTTATTTATATGGATATAATCATATAGATTTTCCCCCTACTTCACTTTTTATAGAAGGATATGATATGAATAATAAAGTAGGAGGTGTGTTTGTAGCTAAATTAGGATATGATATGAGAGATATAAGAAATATTTATCCATCAAAAGATGAAGATGATAATGCTAAGCTAGCAGAAATTCAAAAAAATCTATCAACATTGGTTGAAAAAGGTGTATTAACATATGTTGAAGGAACTGAAAAATATGTCTTTACAGGAAAAGGACCAGAAGGAAAAGGAAATAAAAGTGGAGTTTATTTAATAAAAGACCCTTATGTAGCTGAACAATATTTTGCAAGTAGTTTAGGAGATGATAAAGCTATAGTTAAGAAAACTACGGAAGTTTATAACACTGTTATAGATAGATTTAATGATGGTCAACGTGTAGTAGTAATGCCTGCTGCTAATGATACTAATATGGTATTTAAAAACGAAGCACAAAAAGGATATACTTTGACTTATAAAAATGTAGACGGAACATCTTCAACACAATCTTACAATGATTTAGAAACAGCTGTAGACTCTTATATGAAATATAATCAATCGATTTTAGTGGCTAATCAGTCTCTGTTACAAAATCCTTATATAAGTAATCCGACAGCTGTAAGTAGTTTAAATTTTACATCTAAAAATATTTTATCAAATACTTTAGATAAAATTGTTAATCCATATGTTACTTCTGCTCAAAGTTCTACAGCAAATAAAAGTAATCTTGATACTAATAAAAATTTACTGTTAATAAATGATATTCCTGGAAATAGTACTCAATTAAAATTTAATTATAGTGACACTAATTATCCTTCAAGAGCAATATTAAGTGTTTTAAGACAAATAGCAAGTGTAACAGGAATAAATCCTAATGGTACATTAATTTACAATCAAAGTTATATGAATTTGCCTTATAATCAACAATCAGATTTATCTTCTTTGACAAACTATATTTCAATTGATATGAATAATCAACATCAAAAAAAATTACTAGAACAAATATTTGGTACAAGTGATATAGAAATATCATATCCAGACAGTGGAAATACAGAATTTATAACAATTACAACTAAATAATATGCCTACATTAGAAGAAATTTTACAGAAAAACAATAAAGCTAATTTAAACTTAGTTGTAACACCAAGAGTTAACACTATTAATCAAGAAGATTTAGATAACTTTCGTACAAGTATAGATGCTTTAATAGAGTCTGGTGAAATAAACCCAAAGGAAATAACTATGGTAAATGAATTTCCTTCAATGGGAGCAGGTAATAAACCTTCATTTAGTTCAAATCCTTTAGAAATTGCTTTAAAATCAAATAGTACATTTGACACTTATTCAGCAGCATTAAAAGGTTTAATGACTCCTGAGCCAAAGTTAGAAAGTGAAAGTGATATTTATACTAAAAATGATTATCAAGACCAATTAGAAAGATATGATTTTCCTTTATATGCTTCTACAATAGATAGTGCAGAAAAAAGAGCTTTTAATAATCAATCTTCTATTGAAGCTATAACAAAAGGTCAATTAAATATTCCTCCTATAGCTCTTGGTATTGGTGCTCAATTATTAGGAGGCGTTATTCAATTAGGAGTTGAATCTACAGTAGGAGATGACGATGGTACAAATCCATTAATTGATTGGGGAAAAGATTTTATGGAAAACCATACTGAAACTATATATCAAGATCCAAATGGAACATTTAATAGTCCCAAAAGTGCTATAGCTGCAGGAGCAGATATAATAGGTCAATTTGGTAGTGTTGTAGGTAGTATGGCAGCTATGTCTCCTCTAAGTGCAGGTATAGTAGCTACAACTACTGCAATAGGCTCATTAGCGGGTCCTCCTGGAGCTACAGCAGGTTATTATGCAGGTATAGTAGGAGCAGCAGCATTAGGTGCTTATGCAGAAGGAGCTATTGAGGCAGCTGATGTATATCAAGAAAAGAAAAAGGAGTTAGAAGATTCTACAAATAACTATGTATATGCTCAAGAAACAGCTAAAGCAGCTGCTTCAATGACAGCTAATCAAAATCTTTTGCTTAATACAGCTTTAAATTTAATACCTGTAATGTGGTCTGTTAAGCCTTATGGAGTTAATTTATTTATGAAAAATGCTACAGGAGCAGCTGATGATGTAAAAGTTCCTTGGAGTAGATTACAACAACCATTTATACCTCAAAAGTTAGCAAGTGAAACAGCAGAGCAATTTGCTGAAAGATTGGCTAAAATTCAAGCTTCTGGATATGCCAGTAATCTTGAATATAGTTTAATTAATAGACCTTGGCAAACAATTAAAAATTTAGGTAAATATAAAGCACAAAAAGCTGCTGCAATTAAATATAATGTTAAACATCCTATAGAATTTTTAAGAAGAAATTGGGATATAGTTGGAGAAACAGTTGGTGAAGGTTTAGAAGAATATCATAATTATTTTGCTCGTCAACAAGGTTTAGCTTTGTATGATAAAGATGAAGCTAGCTCAATACCTAACATGTCTAAATTGTTACAGGGTTATAAAGATATGTTATTATATGGAGAAGGAGCGCATGACTTAGTAGCAGGAGCTATTATAGGAGGTATGAGTGCTCCCTTATTTAGCACTATTAGATACGGAAGAACTAAAGTTTTTAATCCTGATACTAATAAAATGGAATTTAAATTTGACAGAAATAAATATTTAGATTTTATTCCTTTGGAATTAAACAGAGAATACGAACAGAAAGAGTATGAAGCTACTGTTAAAAACTCGTTGGATATGTTGCAAAATGCAAAAGAACTTTCTAAGTTATATATCTCAACAGATGATGATGCGGAAAAAGAAAAAATAATGCACAGATTATTAATAGCTCCTATTACTCATTATGTAGATAATAATACAATAGATGCTTATACTATTTCACTAGAAAGTTTTGCTAAAAATATAAATGATTCTATTATACAAGGAGATGATATGTTTTTAAAAAGCTATTTAAATAATACTCAAAAGTCTCAATATGATAGTTTAAAAGCAGAAAAAGATAGAATAATGGGTGCAGGTATACCAAATCCTGCTGATGCAGCTAAATTAGCTAATATAAATATTGCTTTAGACTCATTAAAACAAACTTCTGTAAAAGAAGCAAGAGGTCATTTAAATAAAATAAACGATAGAATTGATTTTACTAAAAAAACTGCTAAAGAATATGCAAAAGTTAAAGAAACTATAGAAGGTACTTATGGTGGAATGGATTATGGATATGCTAACATGTTATTTAAGAATAAAAGTGCTTTAGAAAGTGAACAAATACTTTTTAATCATGCTAAAGCTAACCTAGATAGTGCGGAAAATAACTTGAGAAATAAAATAATGGCTACTAATCCTTCATTAAATTTAACTTCTCACTTATTAAATGTAATGTTTAATAACGAAGTATCAAGTGCTACGCCTACACATAGTGCAGAAGTAGAGGAATATTTAAAAGCTAAAAAAGATTATTATTCAAGTTCAATAAGATTGTCTAAATTTAAATATAGATATAATTCTTTAAATTCATGGGGATATGAAAATGATGCAGATTTATTAGCAGAATTAGATTTAATTGAAGAAATAGGAGGATTTTATTTTACAGATGATGAATTAAGAGAATTAGGTAATAAAGACAATATGCTAAATTATGTACCTAGTTTAAAAACACTAATTAGTCAATTACAAAATGATTTAAACAATGCTACAAATTCTGCTGATAGGCAAAAAATTCAAGATGATATAGATTTATACACTAATTTTTTAAATAGTATTTTAACAGATCCAGTTGTTAAAAAATATACTGATTATTTGGATTTAGTAAAAACGTTACAGGAAGTATTTAAAAAACAAATTAGTAATCAACAAAATTTTAAAAGTGGAGATAATAAGTTTAAAAGTTATAATCCATTAAATAAATATGTAAAAAGAAATAAATTGATTACTGATGAGTTGAAAAAAATGTCTAAAGCTAAAAGAGATATTGATATTATTAATGATATAGTTAGAACATATAAAATGTATGCTGATATATTTTCAGATTTTATGACTGAAAAAGATAAAGATACTGTTTTTGAAAAAGGTGTAGAAGAATTAGAAAAGTTAATATATAGAAAAGCATTAGATATTAATCCTCAAGAGTATGATATTTACTCAAGATGGCTTGGAAAACATGACCTTAAACATAAGGAAGTATTAGATTTATTTGATGCTATGTTAATTAAACATTCTGCAAATCCTGAAATTGTTAATTATATTAAACGTATGATTACTATGATGAATTATCAAAAAGATGTTGTTGATCAATTAAAAGTTTTAACATCTTTTTATACTATAAAACAAAATAATTCTAATATTAATGATATAATTGATTCTTTTAATAAAAATATTATAGATATAGATACCGCTATTAATAATATTAATAGTTTAAATCTGCCTGCAGATAGTATTAAAGAAATAATGTCTTTATTAAACAGTATAAAAGCAGGAGGAAGTGTGACAGATGTTTCAACAGTTAATTTATATGATGTCAAAGACTATAAATATTATTATGATAGTAGTAATAATATTGTATATAGTACTGTTTCTTTAACTAAGAAATATAGTTATGTAAACGGTAGAATAGAAATAGAAGATATAATTTCTTATTCAGATTCTGATGGAAATATTATAACTGATATAACTGGATTAGATTTAATTGATGATAATTTTGATATAAAACAAGCAATAAATCCTAATGATTTATTAAGTGTAATGAATAATAGAGATTTATTAGAAAAATTTGGAGCTAATAAGTTTGTAGGAGATGTAGATATAAAACAAGTTATTTCTAATCTTAGATTATATATAACAGAGCAAGATAGAAATAATATAAATTTTTTAATAAATGATGTTATAAGTGTTTATAAAGAAATAGCTGATATAGACCTACTAAGTGGTAAGCAAATTGATAGTATTAATTTATTGTTATTTATGATTAATAATAGAGAAGTTTATGATGATTATAAAATAAATGATAAAACTATAGGAAATATATTAACAGATGCTACTGTTTATAGTGAAATTATAGATGATGTGTTAACAGATAAATTTATTACTAAAACTGGTACTATGCATTATTTAAGTAATGAATTAGAGTTTATAGTAGTTAATAAATTCATTAAAGACAATAATTTATTTAATATATCTAATGACAATAAAACAATTAATATAATAGATACTATAGAAGGATTTACTAAAATTCAATTAAATGTTTTAGCTAATGCTTTTAAAAATAACGATTTTACAGGTATAAATTTTTCTTTTGATTATTTTACTATTGATTTAAATAATAATACTGTTAAAAAAACTACTTTCGTTTTTGATAATAATAAGTTTGATACTGTAACTATTAATAATGATATTACTAAAGCTAAAGATAGATTAATGTTGAGCTATAAAGCTTGGATAAATACAGAAAAATATAAAAATAGTTTAACTAATAAATTTGATACTATAATTGAGGGAATTAAAAATTCTTTATTAAGTAAGTTTGGTGGTTCTAAAGTAGAGGATATTAATTTTCAAGATATAGAAAAATTAGGCAGAGATAAAAATAAATATAAAAAATTGTATTATCAATACTTTCTGTTACAAGAAAAGTTTATAAATAGCTTTATGTTTTTAAGTTATATAAGTTTAGCAACAGATTCTGATAAAAGTATAACAGATATACTATTTAAAAAACATGTTAAAAATACTATTTTAATTAATGATGACGATGAATTAGTTATAAGTGTTTTTGATAAAAATACAGATGTTTTACAAATGTTTACTTTAACGAAAGGAACAAAAATAGCGTCAGCAGATACAACTAATAATACTTATTATATAGTTAATAATGAATTGGTTTATGTAACTAAAGACAAAATATTTACTTTTAAAGAAGGTAAAAAAGTTGATAGTACTTATACAAAAACTTCTAATGTTTACTTTTATCCTATACAAGATATAGCTGAATTAAAACAAAAAAATATATCTATATATAATACAACTGAAGAATTAGTTCAATATCCTATTAGTATTAAAAGTTCTATAAATGATGTAAATAATAATATAGTAACTTTCGATGTAAATGGTAAAATTTATAAATTCGATTTACTTGATGATATCAAAACTTTGTATATAGATGATAAACAAATGAACAGTTCAGAAGAATATTTAAATAACTTATACTATTTTTTGGAGGCTGCTAGTTATGTAAAGAACACAATTCCCAGAGTAGATAATTCAGGTAAAGGAAGTGTAGACCCTATTTTACAAAGGAAACAAGATATAGAAACTAATAGAATTTCTTCTCTTAATGGCGTTACAGATCTTGGCTCTATAAATTCTTTAAATAAAAAATATGATATAGAATTAGCTGAAATACTCTATGAAGAAGAACTATTATACAATAAAAAGTTTGATGAGTATACTGCAAAAGAACAAGATATTATAACTAATAATGAAATATTTAATGAAGAGTTATTTAAAAGAGTAAAAAAAAGATTAGTTACTGAAGAAAATGAAAATATTTTTCAAAAAGAGATAGATAAGTTAGAAACTTATATTGCAGATAATAAATTGGAAAACTTAGTAATTAAAGACGGTATTCTTTATATAGGAGATATAGATGATAAAACTGTCAGAAATTTAGATGAAAATGATTTATTACATATTGGTAAAAGTGGTATAGTATCATTAAGCCATATGAATACAAATACTATGCTTAATTTAAGCAAGTTATATAATAATGAAGTTTTATTATATAATATATTTAAGTTATATATGATGACTTTTCAAAATTCTGAAAGTGTAGTAAGTTTATTAAACTATGAGGTAGTTAAAGGAATAATTAAAAGTTTACCTACAGATAAATTAGAAAACATAGTTGAAAAATATGTTGATGATGTTTTTAACTCTGATATTAACATGGTATTTATGTATAGAGAAGATGTTAATAGTGACTTTAGAATTATTGGTACAGAAATTACTAATGATAAAAAGAGTATAAATAGTCTTACGGTTAGTAAAGATACAAAAATAATTACTTTCAAAGAACAACTGCAACGTAATAAACAGATTGAAAAATCTTATAACATATCTACAATTATAAAAGGAATATTGAACGATACTGTAAAAATATATAATGATAATTTAAACTCTGGAGAATTTATTGAAAGAAATAAAAAAAATCAACCTTTTAACATATATGGTAATTTAACATATATTGAGGATCAATTATATAAGTCTTATGAAATGAATAGTGGAAATGTTATATATATATTAGATAAATATAATAACGGACAATATTATGTTAAAGATAAAATTATAAATGATCATTATGTTAATGATATAAAATATAGTATTCCTTTTAAAGGTGGAAAAGTGTATGTTAATGTAAAACCTTATCCTTCATTATTACCTACAAATGTTTTATATATAGATGAATTTATAGACAATCTTATAAAAAAAGAAGATACTATAAACATGTTACAAGATATTATATATAAGTTTATTTCAGATAAAGATAAACTATTAAATATAAATGATAATATTGGACAAAATAAATCTAATTATATATTATATAAATCATTTTTAAATTTATTAGAAATTTTATTAAATAAAAAAGGATATAGTTTTCTTATAGATGATTTAAATATAAAAATAACTACTATTAATAAAGAAAGAGTTATTATTTATGATGATGTAACTTATACAGATATTAGCAAAGAACTAGTTAAAAAACTTTACAGCAAAAAACTAAAGGATTACTATACAAAAGATGTTGAAGCCTTTTTTAATTTTATAGAAGGAATAGATGTAGTTATATCTGATATTGTTGCAGATGATATTAAAGATACAGAAGAAGATGTTAATTTAGGTGGTACAATACCTCTAGAAGTAGAAATTGCTTATGAAGAATATTTTTTAGTTCTTAATACAGAAGCAGCTATTGCTGAGTCAGATAGAGAATTAAATAAAGTAAAAATTAATTATTATAAAAGTTATCATCATCCTATATTTGGAAATATCATTGTTAGTGATGAAGTTTTTAGAAAAAGAAAAGCAGATAAGCAGAAATTTTTAGGAGAATCCATTGCTTTAAAAGATGATAAACTTAAGATATATTTAGAAAAATATGATATAGGAGAATCATTAGATAGTGTTGAAAAGTATGAAGCGTTTTTATCTGATTATTATGACAAAAATATTGCAGGTAATTTTTTAGCTATGTATGATGAAGGATTAATAGAATTTTTATACTTTTTTACTAAAAGTGGAGATAATTGGGTAACTAGGAATATAGACGATTCTATTGTACAAATGGATACTACTGATAGTAGAAAAGATTTTTTACAAGAATTATATTATCAAATAATAACACCATTTTATTATAATGTAAATAGTTTAGCTAAAGAAGTTTTTATACTTTCTAATACTCCTTTTACAGTTTCTACAAAAGATGACTTACACTTAGGATTTTTACACGAATTAAAATATTTATTAGATGAAAAAAGAAGTATAAGTTTATTGGGGAATAATATTTTCAATAAAGACCCTCAAGATCTTTTTAGTGAAGAATTAGAATTTGTATTAAAAAGTATGAATTTTAAACAAGATATATTTAATAAATTTAAGCAATTAAATCCTTTAAACATAAGTGTTAATGCTGAATTTGCTAATAGTGGAAAGTTAAATAAAATCTTAACTGGAAGAGTAACAACATTATATTCTTTAAGAAAAGCAGATAAAAAAGATTTACAACAATTGTCTATATATAAAGAATCGAATAAACTTAGATTTAGACTGTTAAGTTTTGCAGGAGATAATACAACTAATTTATATGAGGAATTTGGAGCAATAGAATATTTATATAAAATATTACTACCTTTATTTAATTATGATATGATTAAATTATATAGTTTTATTGAAAGTAATTTTGGTATTCAATCAGAATCTAAAAAAATAAATTTAAAACTAATGGATACTTTGGAAAATATATCTATTAGTGATTTAGAAAATTTAATAATAACTAATATGTGGCATGAGGAAAATTCTACTATGCCATTAAGCTACTTTTTTATTACTAAAAATCCTTTTAGTGGAAATAAAAAAATATATTTATTGTCTAATAATAAATTAAAAAATTTAAGTAATAAGGTTGCTGAAAATTTTAATGAAGATACTATAACTGATGACCAATTAGATTATACTAAAAAAATTGATAATTATATGAAATTGTTTAATATAACTTTGGTTAAAAATACCTTAGACCTTTTTACCAACATGGATAGTAATGTAAAATTATTAATAGATAAAGATTTAATGGATACCTCTGCTAAAATTAGAGCTTTAAGAAAAATATATAAGACTAAAGTTTATGAAACATTTGATAGAAGCGCTAATTTATTGTTTACTTCTGGAAGACTTATGTTGAATAAAAAGTTTGATACTAATTATGGTCAATTTGTAATTTATTATAATCAAAGTAGTAACACTCTCTCTATAATTTTAACAGTAAGAGAAAATAATATTGTAAAAGCTTTAGACGTTATTACAAAAGAATATGTAGTTTATAAAGTAACTGAAAGAGGAGATAATGAAATATTAGAAACAGCTTATAAAACACAAGTATTAAATAATACTGATATGATTGCTATGTTTGAGCAAAATATTCAAAGTATCTTTTTAAATATGAGTCAAGAAGAATATGATACAGAGCTATTAGATGGCTTTAAAGATAAATCTTTAGGTATTGAAACTTATGGAGATATTGTTAAAATAATAACTAATACACATATAAATGGTGTAGAAGGATACTATTTTATAAATCCAATAATTCAGTTATCATTAGATGCAAAGGAAACAGTTATTGTAAAAGAAGATACAGTAAGTAATGAAGAAACTAAAACTTTAGTTAATTTATTAGATAAGCATCTAAATTTTAAATATAGTTTTCCAAGTACTAATGTTATTAATAGTACAGATACTGATAATAATTTTTTATCCAATTTAAATACTTTTTTATCGACAGAAAATGAAGATTTTGATAAATTTAAAAATGGATTAAACTCAAACAATAAAAAAGTTAAAGCAAAGTATTTAGCTATGTTAGAAAAGTTTATGACAGATACTTATAAATGTTAATTTGAATCATAGTCACTATAATCATTTCTAGATTGTTTATATATACTACTCATTTTATTAAATAAAGGTATCATATCTATAAAATCATTAACAGGTCTAATATTAGTAACTCCTTGGGACTTTTCTAAAAATGGATCTCTTAATCCCATACTTTCTAATATAACGTCTCCCATTTCACTATCCCCTAATAATTTATTAATAAGATGTGGAAAAGCCGCTGCCATATCTATATTTAATTTAGCTAAATCTAATAAAAATTTCACGCTTATCATACTGTTATGGAAAAATTTATAAAAAGCTCCTACAGGATTACTATAAAAAGATACGTCTTCCCACAATTGATTATATCTATTAATTATATAAGTCATTTGTCCTATATATTTTTTATCTCTATCTATGTCTAAAACTCCTGTTAAAATACCTAAAGTAATAGATAATAAAGTTTTAGTTATAAACATAGAATATAATATGTGAGTAAAGTTATAAAATCTTCTTAAGTTAGCCTGCTGTAATTTTTGATAACCTATTGTTCCAGGATTTTCTGGAAATACTTTATATAATCTATCAGATACGTTTCTTGTTATAGTTTTATCTTTGAATGATTTTACAAAATCAAAAGGTGCTATAAAAGAAATAAAGACATCTTTTAGACCATCTAATATATCTGCTTTTTCCGCAGGAGTTATATCTCTCAGTTCCTTTATATTAAAAGATGATGCTA
Source organism: uncultured Neisseriaceae bacterium (assembly GCA_937872505.1). Lineage (GTDB taxonomy): Bacteria > Pseudomonadota > Gammaproteobacteria > Burkholderiales > UBA11063 > Aquella. The sequence continues at coordinate 13,324 of CALMTA010000100.1, forward strand.
ATTTTTTTACATTTTCTTGAAAAGAATCTACTATTTTCATAGTTTGTACATCTGAAACATTGTTATTATTATTCTTTGCAATATCATTAAATTCAGCTTCTACATTAGATACAAGTTCATTGTACTCATCTACAAATTTCTTTTTATCACTATTATTTTCTATAATTTCTCCATTTTTATATATAATAATTCTATCAAATTTATTAGAACCCATACCTATAAAACTTTGTTGTCCTGGTATAGTAGAAATTCTTACTGGTATATCTCCTACATAATTTGGAGTAAAATCACTTACCATAACATTTTTTAATAAGTTATATTGTAACTCTACACCTCTTTTCCAAGCACTTCTTAATATACCTTCACCTGGTTCATCTGAATAAAGATTTTGTTCTTCGTCTTTATAAACTCCTACATAGTTATTAACAGTTTCAGGTATCCATTTAGCGTATTGTAAAAACAATTGTCCCCACCAATAATTTTCTAATCTATATTTACTAGTATAATTACCATTTGCTTTCCATAATCTATCTTGTAATTGTCTTTGATTATTTATTATATCATCTTTTGTAATAAAAGGCGCATACTCATCTTTTATAGTACCATCTTCATTATGTAAATCCCAAAAATTAATTACTTTTCCATTAATAGTTACTTCACTTAAGAAACTTTGTATCAACATATTTTGTATTGCTAATAACTTTTCGGCTCTTTTGACAAATCCAAAAGGTTTCATTAATTCAATAAAATCTCTTTCTGATTCTACTACAGTTTTACTCTTTTTATCGTATTTATAACGCTGGTCTTCTACTTTATTAGCACGAGCATTTTCTATAACGTCATAAGTTATGTTGTAATTTCTTTCCATATTTAAAGCTTTTTTAACATTAGAATTAAATCTGGATTTTAACCAATCTAAGTTTTTATATTTATCTAATCCAGCTTGAGTCAGCATTAACCATATAGGCAAACTTAATAAACCCATACCACTACCTAATATAGAAGATGTAACTATATTTCCAACATAAACTCCTCCTAATAGAACTTTATTTTCTAATAATAAACCATTTAATATTTCAAAAGATTTTGCGTAAGCCTCTCTTTCTTTTTCTGTTCCAGAAGACACTACGCTGGTTTGTATCATACCATTGATAAAATTACCTACTTGACCTGTTAAACTATAAGTTAGTTGCACTAATCTTACATTATTAACTAATAGTCGAGCTAAATCTATTTTATCTAATTTTCTCATATTATACATACCTTTTATCCTATTCTTATAGTCTTTTTGCTTAGCTATAAGTAAATTTCTTTTAGCTTTATCTGTAGTAGTAAGTTTTGCACCTCTATAAGAAACTATTAATTTATTAAGTTCCTCTACCTGAAGTTCCCAGTTCTTCAAATCTTCTCTATCTTCAGGTGTAAAGTGAGATTCTGAATCAGGGTCTATTGGTCTTTTAACATTACCTACTAAATTAGCGTGATAATTAAATAAAACACCATCACGTAAATCTGTTTTAGAACTTTGTGTCGCTATATTTTTAATAATATTGTGCAGAGGTAGTGTGTCCATACGAGCTTTAAATAATATAGCATTATAAGCTAGCATTTGTAACACTAAATGTAATTGATAATTAGCATCTTTGGTTCCTCTATATAAATCAATAATATCATTAAATTTAATTGGTTTAATAGCTATACTTGGTTGAGATCCTTCGTTTTGAACAGCACTTGTCATAGATTCTATTAAAACTTTTTGAAAGTACTCTTTTATTTGATTAGCATTAAAACCTTTAGATTTCATTTCTTCTAAAATTAATATCATATTAGTGTTTTCCATATAAGGAAGGCTCAAATTGTTCAAATAATTAATTTCAGAATTAGGTAAAATACTATAGAAATAAGATAATAAGTTTCTTAAATAATTATAATATCTAAATAAGTTTTCATTATTTTCAATATTATCCCATCTTTCATCAAAATCTTCTCTGTTTAAAGCACTTTCATTAACATTATTTACTCCTTTAGGAGCATTAACTATCTTATAAATATCAAATTGTTCTTCATTTTCTATTGATAAATTATATATATTACTTAATCTTATACCTGTTAATAAAGTTTTTATAACTTTTTCATTAGATTTCGATTTAGAATATTCTTTAGTTACTAAGTAAGTAAAAGGATTATTTTTAATCATTTCTACTAAATTATCATTTTCTAATAATATCTGATATTTATTAGGTAAATCTAATATTTGTGTTTCAATTTGAGATATTTGATTACTTATTTCTATTTTTTTAGCGTTATCAGTTTCTTTTTGTAACATACTTTTATATTCCAAAATAGCTATTCTTAATTTATTTTCTTCTGTCAAAAGTTGAGAGGAAGTCAAAGATTTTATTTTTTCTATTTCTGTTATTAATTTACCATTTTCCAAATTAAAATATTTTTCATAAGCTTTTCTTCCTTCAATTAAAAATATAGAAGAATAATTTTCCCCATACAAAGTATCTAAATAATTCATTTCTTCTTCTTCTAATAAATCCGACACACTTTGTAGAGGAATATCAGTATCAATATCTTTTAATAGATTTATTATATCTTTTATAAAAAATTCTCCATTGTTTAATGAAAAAGTGTTTTTACTAATTGTTGATTTCTTTTCATTTTCTAATATATCTTTTAATACATTATATTGGTCTTCACTTAATAAAGAATCTATATCGTACAAATAAGTGTCTTTATAATTAGTAAATATTTTAGATGATATTGTTTCATTAACAATTTTCATCTTTTCATACATTGAAACTATATATTTTAAATAATCTTTAAAATGTAGTTTTTTAGCATTATAAGACTGTGCAGTTGCATTTTTATCTTTTAAATAATCTATAACAGATTCAAATAAATCTTTATTATTAGTTCTTATATATTTATGGTAATTTTCATTGAAATTTTTAAATAAATTATCAGACAAGATTTTTAATTTTGTTACATGGAGTTTGTACCTATCTTTAAAATCATATTTAACTCTATCTATTAATGATAAAGTTTTTGCATATCTATATTTTTCAACTAAATTATTAGCTATAATATATCTTTCTTTATCTCCAATAGTTTGGAATTTATCAATTGCAATTCTATCCCTATCATCAAATATTAATTCATATCTATAACTACTTAATTCTTCGCCTATTCTACTTAATAAGTATGGAACACTTATTTCTTTATTTTCTATATAAGCTATAAAATTGTCAAATACTTTATATTGTTCTTGTGTAAATGTAAAGTCACCTATTTTTATTTCATTAGTATAAGTATCATCTTCTGTACCAAATAAAATAGCAGTTTCTATCTGTATTTCTTCTGAAATTTCTTTATACCTGACAGCATATTCTTGACCAATTTCAGTATCTAATAAAGCTAATAAAGATATTAAAACAAAATTACTTCTTGGAGCAGCTAAAATATGTTCATTAACGAAATTAGTTTGCTCAGAAGATAAAACATTTTTATTTAAAAAGCTAAGTCCTGGAGATTGAAGAGCTTGATTAATTTCTTTTTCTAACTTTTCTAATATAGTTTTTCTTTTGTTTTCTATAATAGTTAATATTTGTAATTTTTTAGCGTCTAAAACTGCATTATCTGTTTTAGTAGAATAATATGCTGCAAGTTTATCGTCAATAATATCACTATAACCCTTGTATAAAGCATTAACATTAGTTTTCCATAAATTATATAATTCCATATTTCTAATAATCTCATTTTCTTCATGCTTTAAATTTATAACATCTTTTTTATATTGAGCTATTTTATCAGCTATAACAATTGTAAAAGCTTTATTTACTTCGCTATCTGGAAAAGATAATACTTTAAAACTAGATTCTATAACGGATAATTCTTTTTTGTAATTATCTAAATCATCAAAAGGCAGTTCTTCTGCACTAAGAATATTGTTTAATAATACATCTATATCTTTATATAAATCTATTGTTTTTTCAATATAAGTTAAATATCCCGCTCTAACACTAACTTCTATAGTAGAGTCTTTAAGTAAAGGAAGTAACTCTTTTGTTATTTTATTTAAGTGAAAATTAGCATCATCTATAATTGTATCTAAAGAATTTTTTGCATTTAAGGAATTTTTAGTTACTTCAAATCTTTGTAAGTTAGAAGATATTCTATTTATATGTTGTTGATATAATATATTACTATTTTTTAAATCAGATATTTTAATACTTGTTGCTAATAATTCATTATTTAAATCGCTTAATATTTTATCTGTAAAATTTAAAGTACCGTCTTCAAAATCTAACTTAACAGACTTATCTATTTTAGACATATAAATTTCTATTTGTCTTTTTAATTTATTTTCTATTGCTATAAGTCTTTTTAAATCATTTTCTTGTGCTTTTATTATATTTTTTTGAATCTCCAAAGATTCTTTTATATTTTTTATAGTGATGGTTAATCCTTTAAAATATTCACTATAATTTGTATTTCTATAGTCTTTTCTGGAAGTATTTTTAATTGACTTTGTAAAGTAATCCCAGCTTTCTCCTGAATTTCCTAATATAAATAATTTAGCAGCTTCCTCATCATTATCATTTATATCATCTTTAGCTAATAAAGTTAATAATTGATTTTTTATAACTATTTTTCTGTCTTTTAAGTATTTTAATTTTTCTTGATATGTAATTAATTTACTTTGAAGTTTCCAATCTAACTTTTCTTTTGTAAGATTTTCAATATTTTTAACATCATCTTCTATAACAAATATAGTTTTATTTATATTTCCTATAATTTCTAATAATTCTTGTACGAATTTTTTATATAAAACTGGTTTTAATATACGAACACCTTTTTCTTCTAATATATCTCTGTTATATTTAACAGGAACTATTTTAACTCTTTCTCTACCACTATATTCTAAGCTATCTATTACAACTTTTTTAACATTAGGAGCAGGAATTAAAATATTATATTTGGCAAAATATTGTTTTAGAGTTTGAACTGCAGTAGGAAATCTATTAGGATCATTAGTAACAGTACTGGAAAAAGAAAGTTGTTTCATTCTTGCATTAAAAGAATTTGGATCATTAAAAACTTGATCAACATTACTTAATAAAATATCTCTTGGAATATCATCTGTTATAGTAGCTTTTATATGTCTTTTTATTTTTTTTATAAAACTTTCTATAGTTTTATTTTCCCAAATATAATCAATGTATCTTGGAATATGTACTATTAAAGATTCTATATCACTAATATTAACTACATCGTCTGTAGCTAAAGCTAACATTTCTTTATACATAGTTTGTTGCATTGTAAATAATTGATCAACAATATCTATTAATTCTGTATCAGTTTTTTCCATCCTAACTTTACCAGCTGTCTTTAAATCAAAGTTATACTTTTTGCCACTTGGAGATACTATAAATAAGTCCACAGTGCCTCCATACAAGTCCGTAGTAGAGACTCCATCATAGTTGTGTACAAATAGTTCATTAAAAATTAAAAGGTCGTCAAACGAATAATTAGCGCCTTCAATGCTATTTATTTTGTCTAATACTTTTTTTTCTAAAGTAACCATGACATTATATAAATAATTTATATAAACATCATTTAATTCTGGAAATAATTCTGATAATTCTTTATTATTTCTAATATATTCAACTATAAACTTAGTTAATGGAGGAGTACTTTTGTCCAAAGGCTCTTTATCAATATCTGCATACATATCTTTTTTGTTAGGATTAAAATAATCCGAACCTTCAGTAATTATACGGGGTCTTGTATTTACGTTGCCTACGACATCATATTTATAATATTTTTTCTCTGGGTCTTTAGCTGTAGGAACAAGTGCTACACTATATATTAAAGGATTTTTAGAATCAGTAGTTAATCTTAATTTTAAATATTGGGAAAGAGTATCATGTAGAAAAGTACCTACTATAGCTAATTCTGGTCCTATACCATCTAATTCTTTCAAATCTATTGAAGTTACTCTTTTAAGTTCATTACCGTCTTCTAAAGTATAGTAACCATCTTTTATAGTTTTATCTATATTACCACTTATTTTATCTCTATTTTCTTGTAACTTATCTAATACCTTTTGTTGTTCTGTAGTTAATTTTTTAGTAGATTGTATTTTAGTAAATTCATCATATAAATCATAATTATATCTTTGAAAATAATTAGTTTCTAAAATATATTTATTGCTATCTAACATTAAACTTGTTATATCAGAAATATTAGAGCTTATTCTTAATTTATTAACTTTTATATTAAAATAGTTTTGCATAAAGTTTTTTAACCATATGAAAAATTGTTTAAAAATAGTTCCTACTCCTAAGTTACTGAAACTTTTAGATAGTGTTCTTACTAAAGCCTCTTCTTCTGGATATTCTTTATACTCGTTTATTTTAGCAAGTTTTTCAGTTAACAATAAAACTTCTGGATCATTAATAAAGCTGTTATATAATTCTAAATTATCTTCTTTAAGAGCTAATACAATAGGGTGTAAATATTCGTGAAAAGGAGTATCATCACTAAAGTTATTTTCATTTATTTCAACTATTCCATTATTTAATCTTCCTTTAAAAGGTAAATCACTTTTTATCCACACATAATCTATGTTGAATTTATTTTTTAAATTATCTAATATTATTGTAAATATAAATTTTCTTAAAGGCTGTTTAATATAATCTTTATATTCTTTATTTCTGTTTTCATTGTAAACCTTACTGTTTAAAACATAGTCTATAGATTCTAAATTTTTTAAATCTTTAACGCCATTTAATATATCAATCATATTAACTTCAGGAGATAATACTAAATCTACTATGCCTAATTTTAAGGATACATTTTTCATTATATCATATAATCCTTTTTGTACTTTTAGAGGCTGAGTATATATTTTAGGCAATAAATTACTAACTATTAACTTTTTATTAATGTAAGTATCATTAATATTTTCTGGAGAAAATTCTCTTATAACTTTATCCACCAATAGCTTATCTTCTATTGTTAATAATGAGGGTATAAATTCTACTAAAAAAGAGTCATAATTTATATGAGCAATATTTGTACTATTTTCACCATAAATTTCTAAGTTATCTTCATTTTCTATAACTTTAGTAAATGGAGATAAAATATCTATTAGTTTTTCTTTTAAATTTTGCTCATATTCAGTAGGAATGTTACTAATGTATTCATCTGACATAGGCTCTATACCTATGTATTTAGCTATTTCAATATTCAAATTATTATTAGATTTTTGATTATCTAACATAGCTTGAATAACTATATCTTCCTTATCATCTTTTTGATAAAAAGGGTTTTTTAATATAGTTAATATGCTATTAATATTTAAAGATTCTCCGTTAGTGTTTATAAGATTATCTCCATTAGATATATTAGGCTCTTCTTCTCCGTACCAATCTTGAAATATTGAGCTATTTAAAAAAGATAATAATATTAGTTTATCTTTAACAGGTAAATTTACTGAGTTAAGATTATTTTTAGAAAATGTACAATTCATTATATATTGCAGGTTAAGTCTTCTTGTAATTCGTTATTTAATATAAGATTGTATAATGATCTTTTTAAGCTATTAGACAATGTGTGCAAATATAAGCCTTTATCTTCTATAATTTTCAAAAAATTAGGTTCAAAATTAATTGCTCTTAAAATATTATCATCATTCATGGTTAAATTTAATTTAAAATAATCATTATTATTAATTTTATCTATATCATAAGATTGATTATCTGAATTTAACTTATTACTTATAAGTTCTAATTTTTCATCTGCTTCAGTTTCTAATAAATAGTTAGACAATTTAAAACTTTCTTTTATATTTTCTATATAATAATCTTTAGTGTTTATTTTATACTCATTAAAAATAGTTTTAATATAATTTCCTGGAATTACAATAGAGTCTTCATTTAATATAGCATTACCACTATCATCTACTAATGATGTATTATATATATAATAAGGTTTTGTGCCATTGTTATTAATATTATACTTGCCATTAGTTTTATAAAACTTTACTGGTTTATTATTAATCTTAATGCCATTATAGTTAGAAACTACATCAAATAAATCATATAAAGAGTTAAAATCTCTGAATGATATTCCTAAAGTTTTAATAAAATTATCTTTAACTCTATTGATATATCTCTCATCTATATTATTTTGTAATAAATATAATGGAGCATTATCTCCTAATTTATTAAAAACATCATAATGTTTTATTATAATATCGTCATCTATCATGTAATCTGCATAATAATACCAAGGAACTCCTAAGTCATAATTATCTTCTTTATATAAATTTTTTAAAATAGATTGCTTAATATTTTGTAAACTATTATTATCTTCTATATTTTTTATAGCAACAAAATCTTTATTAATTCTTTTAATAACTTTTATTGCTGAATATCCTTTAGTATTATTAAAGTTCTCTATTTGCTTTATATTATTATTAGACAATAATTTACCTTTAAAATTGTCAAAAAAAGAATCTATATCTTTATTAACATAAGGGTTAAAAACTATATCTTTTGTATTTGGTGAGTAATTATCGTTAGAAATTAATTTTATATAATTACTAATTTTATCTCTTAAAGTATTTCCATGAATATTATCATTAGATATAATTTCAACAGCCTTTTTAGGAAGTTGTTGTTTATCTAATTTAGAAACATTACTATTTAGTTTATCTCTTAATACAGTTTTTAAATTTTCTACAGAACGTTGTTCTTGAATTTTAGACTGGTCTATTTCATCATAATCCCTAACTATTTTTATCATAGGGTCGATAAAAAATATTGTGTTATCTTTAAAAATAACATTATCAGAAGATAAATCAAAAATTCTTAAAGATAACTCTATATTGTCTGCCATTCCAGGAAAAAGAGCAGATATGAAACCATTATAACTAAGGTATTTTATCATTGAATCTGAATTAAATTCTTGATTTGATATAATATACGGTTGTCTAATCACCATGTATATATCTTCATTTGTATCACTTCTTTTAAATCCTAAAAATTCATAAGCAGTATTTTTAAATAATAAATTATGTAAAATTAATGCATCTAACATTTCTGCAAAAGGTACAGGAAAAACAAAAGGGTCTTTTAGCTTTATAACATGTCTCATGTCTGAATCCATGTAAACCTTAGCTTCCGCACCTCTTTTTATAAAATTATTAATATAATGAGAATCTTCTTCATATAAAAATTCAGGATTAGTTGTTAAAAATTCTTTTAAATTTCTTAAGTTCTCGAAATATCCTCTGCTTGTTGAATAGCGGCTAATAAAGTGGTTTCTGGCTGATTCTGCCATATTTCCTGTCCCTTCAATGACATTTCCGTCAATGATATTTCGTAATTTTCGTCTCTCATCTTCTGTTAAATTTTGAGTTTTATTTTTTGTTGATAAATCCATAGTTCCTTTAAATTCTCTTAAAAGGTCGGCAATTTCTCCTACAGTCGTATCTGATTTTATTATAGATACATCTATGTTATCTAATTTTAATAAACTTTTTATATAGTCACTAACTTCTTTAAGAAATTTTAGAATATTGGTTATTAATCCTAATTCTTTTTCTGATTTAAAATAATTTTCATTGTGCATATCAATGACTCGCATAATAACTTCTTGTTCATATTTTTCTTTAGTTAATTGACCATAACTAAGAGAAACATATTTAGTAGCAACTTCGACATTACGAGCTTCTTTAGCTAAATTATTATATAAATCAATATTATCTTCTTTTAATTTATATAAAAAAGCATGACCTAATTTATGGATTAAAGTAACTCTATCTGCTTTATGAGCTATTATATAAGCTGTATTAGTGGGTTCATAATAAAATCCATTAGGCAAGTAAGTTTGTCTTTTTATTAAGTCTTTAGCTTTATCTTCACTAATAATTTTAAAGTTAATTCCATATCTACGATTAAAATCATCAGATATAGTTTGTAAAACTTTTACTGATTCAGCTTGAGTATTATATAGTTTTTGATAATCAACTTCATTATAGTTTATTTCAGCTATTAAAATATTGTCTTTATCAGCTAAATAATGCTGAAACATTAAATCATTTTTATTTATACATTGTTCCATATTATAAGTTATAGCAAGATTTTAGTTTTTCTATTGTGCGTTTTTCGTCAATTATTAAAGCTTCATTAATAGTGTTAATAGCTTGTTCTTCTGTTAATTCATGTTTAGAAGCAAAGTTATTTATTATGACAAACTTTTGCATATCAGTAAATTCTTTAGTATTTAAAATATTATTATTTAGCTTTTCTTTGCCAAATTCATCAATAGGTTTCTGAATATTAGCAAATTTACCATCATTAACATCTTTAATAAAATTATTAATATTATTTTGATTATTAAACACAGTCATTAACCATTGTTTAATCTTTAGAAAAAATTGATGTATTAAAGATTTAAGAACTATTTTATCAGGAGAGTTTTCTATCATTTTCATAATTTCTTCTTCAATAGCTAAATCTCCAATATATTCTAATTTAGGAGATTGAAATTTAATAGATTCTGTAGCTTGTTCAAGAGATATAGACAATTCTAACCAAGAGTTTCCAAATTCATCTGTAACTTCTTTTATCTGATTTTTAAATTGTTTTTTAAGAATGTTACCGACAGTTTCTTCATAGAATTTATAAATAGGTCTTAAAGCAGCAAATCCTTCTGTTTCAACTCTTTCAAGTTCTTGTTTAAGTTGATTTATTTCAACTATATTTCTATTTTTTAATTTTTCTTCAAATTCTTTTTTAGTAATTTCTTTTTTATTATCTTGATTTAGATAATTTTCAAATAAATAATATTTATCTCCTATCCATTTAATAGATTGTTGAGTTCCATTATTTAATTTATAACCTGTATGTTCAGCGTAAGTACTATCTTCTAACTCTTTTAACCTATCTTCTTTCTGTTTTTTAAACTCTTCTAAAGTACTATGACCTTCTATTTTACTTGCAGTATCACCTTTAGGAAATAATACTTTCTCATATCCTTTCTTAGCAGAATCCTGAATAATAGCTTTTATTCTAAAATCCCAACCATATTCTTCATTAGCTAATAATTTAGCAAACTGTCTTTGTTGTTCTGTATAACCCTCTGCAAGAATATCTCCTTTATCTATAAATTCATCATACGCTTTAAAGTATTCATTAGTAGAAATTGCTTGTTCTTCACCTATTTCTCCTTTTAACCAAACAATATTATTCTTAGAAGTTTGTTTTAATCTATCATATTTTTCTTTACTTATAGTTTTAGTAAAACTATCTTGTCTTTTTTCTTTTTTATTTAAACTATAAATTTGTAAATAATATTTTCCATCTCTTTCATCTAAAGTTCCTTTAGAATAATTAATTCCATTAATTCTAAAATTTAATTTTAACTTTTGCAGCCAATCGTCTTGTACTTCAAGAATACGTCTTGTTTTAGTAGCTTCACCACCTACAAAATTTTGTACAGTTCTTTGTTTTTTATCATCATCCCATTCATTAATTCTACCAGTTCCTTCTTTAGTTTTATCATCACTTCTAAACCAACCTATTCCATTATCTGTACTAAATTGAGCATGACCTTTAATAGCAGGAGTAATAGCTGGTGTAGCTATTTCATTTTCTGTATAATTAGTACCGCCAGGAACTGTTAGATCAGAATAATATTGAGTATATTTGCCTTTATCTTCATCATATATTTGTTCTAATTCCCCAGTCGTTTTATTATAACTTTCCCCTTTACTTTTAGCTGTATTAATTTCTATTATAAAAGCATAATTAGCTATAAAATATACTAACTTTTCTTCAATAGTATCGCCAACACTATTTTTAAATAATTCTAATTGATTTTTAGGAAGTTGTAAATCTTTTTGAAGCTTAGTCCAAAACTTATCAGTATCTTCTAATTTTTTAAACCATTGATGAGCTTTAAGTAAGTTTTTTTGAATGTTATCAACTAATTTAAAAGCATAATTAACTTGTTGTTCTTGTTCTTGTGAATACTTAATTGTAGTTTTAGACTCTCCTCTTGGAATATTAAATAATTTACTTCCTTCATCTAATAAAGACTCTTGTTCTTCTTTAGATAATAAGTAAAAAGCTCTGTGCCCAACTTCATGTTTGACAGTTCCTTTATTAGCGTATTCAATAGAATATCTAATTAAGTCTTCTACCTCATTAAAACTACCATTAGCAATATTATCTATTAATCCTTGTACAAACTCTATATTAGCATTAGGCATAACTTCTTTAGCCCACTTTAAACCTTCTTCTAAAGTTAAATTCGATTGATTATCTTGATAAAGAACAGGATAATTAAATTGATTATTCATATAATTTTTAAAACCTTCATTAGATTTTTCCCATTCACCTTCTAATAAAAAAAGATAATTAAATTCTTTAACTTGATTATTAAACCAATTAAATTGATATCTAAAGTTATTTAAATCATCTATTAAATCAGGATATTTTTGTTTATAATTTGATATTATGTGTTGTAATTCTGCTGTGTTTTTAATATCTTTAAAAAAAGAAAGAATACTGATAGGATAAAAAAGTAATGTTTTTAATTTGTCTATAGATTTAAATTGATCAATATCTTTACTATCATAATTATTTTTTTCAATATTTTCTTTAATTTGATCTACTAAAGTGTTACCTATATTTAATGCTTCTTGTTGTTTGTTATATAATTTCATCAATTCTTTTAATTTTCTGTTTATAAACTCTATATTAAGTCCTTTGTAATATATATATGTGCCATTCGTAGGATCCGTTACGCTACTTTCATTTTCTATGTCAAATGCCCCTAATTTAACTAATGTATTAAAAGTCTCTAAATTTTTATATTTATCAAGTAAAGTTCTATCTTTTCTTAAAAAGTTAATATAATCTTCTTTAGAACCATATCGAGTTATATCAGGATAATTCATCCATACAAAATTTGCTAATTTATTTAAACTTTCTTCTATGTCTTTATTATTATTTTTTTTATTTTTAACAATCATATTATTATATATATTCCTAATATCATTA
>CALMTA010000101.1 GCA_937872505.1 uncultured Neisseriaceae bacterium
TTTAATTGCTTGCAATGCATGAAGCCCACTAGGTGTGGTTAAAATAACAACATCAAAGCCACCATTTTGTAGCATTTTATCTAAACTTGTATAACTCTTCACACCAATTTTACTAGCAGTATTAATCGATATCGTTTCATCAATATCGCAAACTGCTACTACTTCACAAAAATCTTGATGTTTATTCAATGCTTCAAAATGGTTGGCTGATATTCTACCACAGCCGACTAACGCAAATTTTATTTTACGTTTAATAACTGATTGAGGATGATTCATTATTGATTTTACCCTTATTAAGAAAAATAGATATGATAAAAATAATTGAACTATAAATTTAATAAAAAGGCTGCATTAATAAATTATAGCAGCCTTTTTATTCAGTAAATATTTTAAGATATTGCTGCTGAGCCTGAATCATTCTCTACCGCTTTAATAGATAAGCGCATACGCCCTTTATCATCAAACTCAACCACTTTAACCTTAACAGGCTGCCCTTCTTTAAGATATTTTCTCACATCTTCAACTCTTTCGTTGGTAATTTGTGATACATGCACAAAACCTTCACGGCCACCTAAAATTGACACCATAGCCCCCATATTTCTATCCAATATCCTAGTCACGGTACCTTCATAAACCTCTCCAAGTTTGGCATCAACTACAATATTTTCAATAATCTGCTTGGCTTTTTCAGCACCTTCTTTTTTATTGCAAGCTATAGTTACAATACCCTCATCTGTAATATCAATTACTGCTCCTGTTTCAGATATAATTGATTTTATGGTACTACCACCTTTTCCAATTACATCTTTAATTTTTTCAGGATTTATTTGCATAGTATACAACCTAGGTACTCTTTCCGATAATAATTTCGGATGAGGTAATACTTCTTTCATTAAGCCTAAAATATGTAATCTACCTTCTCTAGCTTGTTGTAATGCAATATGCATAATAGGTCTAGTAATACCCTCTATTTTTATATCCATCTGCAATGCAGTAACGCCTTTTTCTGTTCCAGCCACCTTAAAATCCATATCACCAAGATGATCTTCATCCCCCAATATATCAGTCAGAACTGCAAACTTATTACCCTCTAAAATCAGCCCCATAGCTACACCTGCAACATGATCTTTTAACGGAACACCTGCATCCATCATACATAAGCTGCCACCGCAAACTGTTGCCATTGAAGAAGAACCATTTGATTCTAAAATTTCAGATACCACTCTTAAACTATAAGGAAAAACATCACTATTAGGAATAACTGCTTTTAATGCACGCTTAGCTAAATTCCCATGTCCCACCTCACGTCTTTTTGGTGGCCCTATTCTTCCTGCTTCGCCCGTGGAAAATGGTGGGAAATTATAATGTAACATAAATCTTTCAGAATAGGTTCCAGCAATTGCATCAATGGTTTGCTCATCCATTTTTGTTCCAAGAGTCACAGTTGCTAATGCTTGCGTCTCTCCCCGAGTAAATAATGCCGAGCCATGAGTTCTAGGTAATAAATTAGTTTGAATATTAATAGGTCTAACTGTTTTTGTATCTCGCCCATCAATTCTTGGCTCACCTCTTAATATTTTACCTCGTACAATTGTAGACTCTAAATATTGAAAATATGAATTTACACGATTAACATATAACACATCTTCTTTATTTTCATCAGTTACTAAGCCTGAAATTACTCTCTCTCTAATTTCTTCTATTTTATTAGAACGAGCTTGTTTCTGCCTTAAATTATAAGCTTGGTTTAATTCAGTTTCTGCTATAACCTTTATTTTTGTTAATAGAACTTCATCTTTATTTTCTTCTTGCCAGTCCCACACTATTGGATTTACTTCGCTTACAAATTCTTCAATTGCTTTAATTATCGTTTGTAATTGTTCATGCCCAAACATAACCGCATTTAACATGATATCTTCTGCTAATTCTTTCGCTTCACTCTCTACCATTAATATTGCCTGTTTTGTACCAGCAACTACTAAATCTAATTGTGAAGACAAAAGCTCCTGATTAGTTGGATTTAATACAAATTGATCATTAATATAACCAACACGGGCAGCCCCTATTGGTCCTTTAAAAGGTACTCCAGACAAACATAATGCAGCTGATGCACCAATCAAAGCTGGAATATCGGGCGATACTTCTGGATTCAACGAAATAACTTGTGCAACTAAATGAATCTCATTATAAAAACCTTCAGGGAATAATGGTCTAACTGGTCTATCAATAAGACGTGATATCAATACTTCATGGTCTGCAGGTTTAGTTTCCCGCTTAAAATAACCTCCAGGAATTTTTCCTACTGCATAATTTTTCTCAAAATAATCAACAGTTAGAGGAAAAAAGTTCTGACCTTCTTTTACTTCTTTAGCTGCTACTACTGTAACTAAAACCATTGTTTCATCAACATTTACTAAAACGCTGCTTGTGGCTTGGCGGGCCATCACTCCGGTTTCTAAAATAACCGTATGCTTACCATAATTAAATGATTTTGTAATTTTATTAAACACATTTTATCCTTTTTATTTTTGAGTGTTTTTATCTAAATGTAGAAAAGTGGTGGTAAAAATATACCACCACTTAATCTTTATTTCCTCAAGTTTAACTCTTTAATCAAACCTGTATATTTAGAAATATCTGTTCGCTTAATATAGTCTAATAGACGCCTGCGTTGAGAAACTAATCTCAATAAACCACGCCTTGAATGATGATCTTTGACATGAACTTTAAAATGCTCTGTTAAATCATTAATTCTATCAGTTAAAAGCGCTATTTGTACTTCACTTGAACCTGTATCTTGTTCATTTCTCTGAAATTTTTTTATAATTTCAGATTTATTAGACATTGACATTCTCCAATTTCCTCTATTAAAAAATACGTCAAGAATAGCTAAGTAAAAGGGTTAATCCATTAAACCTTGCTATGCTCCCCTTTAGTTACCATTATTTTTATCAATCACAGTAACTAAGGACGTAATTATCTCACATTTAGCATCATTTCTGATATTTTTTATTAAACTCTATTTTAACCTGACTATTTAAAGACAATTTTTTAAAATGCTAATGTTAATGCTACTTCTTAATAAATCAATTTTTGCTAGTGAAAATTCACTATTGGTTTTTTATATTTTTTCTGATACATTACTGCTATTGTTTTCCTTAAGTTTTAAACAAAATTTATTAATGAAAGAGTTATATCTATGAAACTTAATTATAGCAAAAGTGTAGAAAAAAGTAATATTTATACAACAAATGGTACTACAGACCATTCCCGATTAAGTAACATATTTCAGAAAAATGAATACCCTATAAATAGAGAAACAACCCCTTCTCAACAAAGTAGCTTTTTTAAAAAAACTGAACAAAATATAAATGATAAAACAGATAATACTGGAATAGCTTCTCAACAAAATAACAACCTTAGTATAAATAAAGATGGATTTATAAATATACCGTTTGAAGAAAATGAGGATTTTTTTGATTCATCATCAATTTCTATTTGGAAACAACAACCATTAGAAGAAATTAATAATTATTTATCAAAATTATTAACTTCTTATCCACACCTTAAAACTGAAATATTAAAAATATTTTACTTAGCTACTAAAACTACATTAAAAATAGTAATCTCTAAAGATTTTAATAATTATACTAATTATGTCAAAAACTATTACGATGATTCTACAGAAGATACTAAATTTCTAAAAAAATTATTTTTTGAATTAACTGAATCTGATTCTTTAATGAAACAATATTTAGAAATTATATGTAACCCATATTATTCTAGCACCAATAATCTATCTGTGTTTAATAAAACATATCAAAAAATACATACTAATATTTGTTATTATTTTGGTAAAGAATGTGGTACTGCGACATCAGAAAAATTATTAAAATTAATCATTTCTAAAGCTGATTTAGACAATTTAAAAGAAAATAAAACAACTGTGACTTATATTGACCACTCTATAATGCATTTAAAAGACGCGGTTAATTTTCTTAAAACAACAAAAAAAAATCTTGCTAAGATAGGAGAAAATGAAGATTTGGAAAAAAATATTTTTCATTTAAAACAGCACCTTGATATTCTAGAGCTACCCATAATAACAAAATTAGATATTAATAATATAATAAACGAATTAATTACTATGCATAATGATTTAAATAAAAGCACTATTGCTCTTAATGAAATACAAAAAACTCTAGATAAAAACTCTCAATTAAACTCAATAATTAATATTGTAGCTCAAAAAATATCATTTATTAGCGGATTTAGCCCTCATCTTAAAGCCGCATTCTCTGAATTAAATAAAATAACAAAAATATCAAAATCTGATTAAATAGTAAAATTCACTATTGGTTTTTTATATTTTTTCTAATACATTACTGCAAATAGGTAGTATTACTATTTAGATTGTACTTAATTAAATTAAGTCATTGGAAAAACACTGCTCTTATTTGGATATTCTTATGCTAATATAACTAAAAAACTGATACATTATTTTAAATGGAAACCATTATAATGAGTTATAATAATAAAATAATCTTTAAAAAAGTAGATATGGTATGGGTAGATGACGCACGTGAATTTATCAATGATTTAATAGCAAAATATTATTCTGATTTAATAATAGATATTTATTATAATACTTCAGATTTTTTAGAGAATTTAGAACAGTATCCATTAGATACTAAAATTATATTAGATGGTTTTTACTGCGATGATACAGGATTTACCATTATTGATGATGGAGTTTCGCTCGCGAAAAAACTACATATAGCAGGATATAATAATCTTTATTTAACTTCAAGTGAGGATATACCTCCACAAATTTTACCAAGTTATGTAACTTTTATATCTAAATATGATGCAGAAAATATGATAATTTTAGATAAACTATAGTATAAACTCAAATTTTACACTTTAAAATATTATATATTATTATTTCATTTCTCAATTAGTATAATGCTTAACTCTTCTTTTCCCCTATATGCTCCCACATTTATTCTATAAAATTCATAACCAATTAGCTTTTTATTATCTTGTGGGTATGGATAAATAAGCATTTAAATATTTTCTATTATTATATTTATAAGTTAATACTAGGCAATAAATAATCTAAACCAGTTTGTCTTTCTATGTTACTATTTAATAATGTTTTTACTGAATCGTCTTGAAAATACATTAATATAGTTTTTTTTGCTCGAGTTACTGCTGTATATAATAATTCTTTAGACAACATTGTATTTATATTTGATTTTTCTTTATTATTTTCTGGAATAATTATAATAACATTGTCGAATTCTGAACCTTGCGATTTGTGAATAGTTAAAGCATATGCTAACTCATATTTAGGTAATAGTTCTGGAATAAACTCTCTCTTATCTTCAAATAGTATTAGCGCTTTATTATCTTTCATAATACAAATACCAATATCTCCATTATATAGTCCTAAATTATAATCATTTTCTAAAATAATAATAGGTCTACCTGTATACCAAACGCCACTTTCTCTAAGATATTTTTTTACTAAAATTTCAATTTGATTATTTAAATTAATTACGCCTAATTTACCTATTCTTGTTAAACATAAAATTGCTAATTGTCTAAATATTTGGAATAAAGTAGCAAAAGATATATTCTTTGAAGTTTTTATAAAATTTAAATAATTAATAATGTTTATTTCATTATTAGAATCAAATAATTCTCTTAAAATCAAAGATAAATCAGGGTCTTTCATCTTTATGTTATTTGTATATACTAAACTATTTATAACCAAATCTAATCTATTATATAATATATTTTCAGCAAATTTACTAATCTCTAGATTGCTTCTATTACTAATTACTAGTTCTGATACTATATTATTTTTATTACGGGAAAATACTTCACGGGAATAATTTTTAATTAAAGATGCAAAAACATAACCTTCTTCTACCGAAGATAATTGATTTTTGTCGCCTAAAAACACTATATGCTTAATACTATTTTGTTCCACAGCATTTAATAATTTATAAAATAAAGGTAAACTAATCATGGATGCTTCATCAATAATAAGAATATCTACATTCAAAGGATTATTCGCATTATAATTAAAATAAATATCATTTATTTTATAGTTAAGCAATTTATGAATTGTTCCAAAATTTATCTCATCAATTTTTTTCTGCAAAAATGAGATATCTAATCCTAGAGAATCTGATAGAATCAATATATTATTATATATTGATTCTTTAATTCTTGCTGAAGCTTTACCAGTTGGTGCACAAACTTGTATATTAAGATTATCATATAACTGAATTAATACCCATAATAATAAAACTACTGTAGTGGTTTTACCAGTTCCAGGACCTCCAGTAATAATACTTAATTTATTAAACAAAGAAGTATTAATTGCATTCAACTGCTCAAAGTTAGGAAAACCACTATATATTTTATTCTTCAATGCTTTCAATAAATTTTCTACCAGATTTTTATCAACTTTGGATGGCACTTGTAGCTTTGCTAGTTTTTTAGCTATTTCTAATTCATAATAAAAATGTCGAGTAATATATAAAATATTTTTTTTTGCATCTACAAAAGGAATCTGCATTAAGGTTAATGGTTTAATAGGTAAGCAATCCTCTTTTAAATTATAATACCCTACTAAATTACTTCTCTCTAAAATATTTAAAATATCATTTAAACTAATATTTTCTTTTGTATCTTTTAAATCTAAATTATTAATATTTAAGCAAGTACTACCAATTTCTAACCCCTCTAAAACTTGTGTTATTATATAATCTAAAATCACCTGTTCTAAAGGCTGCAAAGAGTTATTAGCTAAACTTAATAACTGTTGGATAAATGCTTTATAGTTATTCATAATAACTTGTCTAATTCATCAATTAAATTTTGACATTCTTTATCTATATAAATACCCTCTTGCGAAACATCCTCTATAAATAATCCACGTACATAATAATAAATTGCTCCACCAATTAAATTGCTCGCGTTTTCTATACCTAAAGATACCTGTAAATAACGCTTAACTGCTACTAAATATAATAAATATTGTAAATAATAATGATTAACAGCATTAACAATTACTAAAGGATTATTTATATCGTTAGCGTTTAATGTTGATTTATAATCGTTTAAGCTGTTAGTTTTATAATCTAAAATCCAATACTTATTATCATATTCAAAAAATAAATCTATAAAACCATGTAAAAACCCCTTATCTATGGTCTTTAAACTTTTACATGCCTCTACATAAGGATGATTACTACCATAATATTTAGCTAATAAAGTAGCTATTTCTTTTGGTAAGTTAACTTTTTTATTAATTGGCAAATTAAATTCAAACTCGTATATTACATTATTTAATCCTGCTAAATTTAAACCATTTTCCATAAGTTTATGGGAAAATACTTTATTTATAATAATTTTTAACTCATTGTCATATGTAGAATTCAAGTTATGTTTATTTAAAATTTCACTAACTTTAATATCACTAAGCGGATAGTTTTCACAAAGCTCATGAAATAAAATACCAAATTTTGCTCCAGAACATTCATTTAAAGCATTATACTTATACTTTGTTTTTATTAATTTACCTAAATCTTCCATATTTTCATTATGTGTAAGACTTGAATAACTTTGTCTAACATATGTTTGAGAAATATTAATATTGCTTGTAATAGGTATAAAATATTTTGTTTCTTTATCTAATAACTGTGATTTTTCTAATTTAAGTTTAATTAAATCTTCTTTTAAAACATTTCTTGGGTAATTTACCACTCCTGGTAAATTTTCTGGATTTTTAATTGCTAAACCATCATTAGTAAAAAATTGGGGATAATTAAACAAAATATGGGATAAAGAAGTTGAATCATCTGCTACATAACCAAATAATTCAACTAATTTTGAAAGTTTATATGTTTTATTATAGCCTTTTTTTGTATAGTTTGGCTGATTAAGATAAATATAAATCCTTGCTTTTGCCCTAGTTAAAGTTACATAATTTAAACGATGAATCTCTTTGTTTTCTTGTTTTATAATTTTATTAGCTAACTCTTTATCTATAATTAACTCTGCTTTATCATTTCCACTATCATCCTTATATTTAGAAAAAAATGGTAATTGATAACTAAAATCATTTTTGTTATCTACTTCTGGCTCTATTTTAAAATAAGGGCAGAATAATATATCATATTCCAAACCTTTTGCTTTATGCTGTGTTGTTATTATAATTTGTTCATCATCATTATCTAGCCTAATTAATTCTTCGCTATTACCATTTATATCTACTTCAACATCAGCTTTTAACTTACTTTTTAATTTTGCATTAACAATTTTTTGTTTAAACCACCGCTGAACCTCTAATGGATTTCTTAATTTTATATCTTGAACATTTAATAATTCACCTAATTGGAATAAATTTGCCAATTCCCTATTAGAAAAACTTTTTAAACTATATTCTTTCACATCATTAACTAAACTATAAATTAATGAAACAATTCCATTGGTTTCCCATATTTGTTTATAATTAAAAAATAACTTTTGAATATCAGAAAAATCTGTAGTTTCAATATCTACTAATTTATCTATAGGATAATTAAAAGTTTGTGATGTAATTGCCCTTAATAATAACTTTCTATTTCCTAAATTTAATATTGCTGTTAATATTAAATTTACATCATATGCCTCAGGAGTTGCAAAAATACTTCCTTGTTTTAGTTCACTAGCTTTAATACCATATTCTTTAAAATGTTTAACTAAAACTTCAGCTTCTTTATTTTTATTAACTAGAATTGCAATTTTGCTTAATAAATTAGGCGAAGTTTTTAATAATGCTAAAATCTCAAACGTTAATGCATTTAATAAATTAATTTTTTTTTCTTCACTTTTTTGCCCATCTATAACTACTAAATGAACTTGTGCATCATAAAACTCGCTATTAACCCCATGCTCATTACATACGCGTGTTAATTGTTCTTTTACTGGTATATTTATTAAATTTTCAATATTTACTTTTGCTAATACCTCTTTATGATAAATATCTCCGCCAAAACAATCAGGATTAACATCATGATTAAATAAATTATTGATAAAATTTACAATATTAGGATGAGACCTTCTATTTTC
>CALMTA010000102.1 GCA_937872505.1 uncultured Neisseriaceae bacterium
CCTATTTAAAATATCCTGTGAATATTTTATCATATTTACTATAATAGTTTATAAAAGAAAGCATAGTTATGGCAGAATATATACCTATTTAATTAATAATGAGAAAATTATGCAATATAAAGATTTAAGGGAATTTTTGGAATATTTGGAGAGTATTGGCGAACTAAAAAAGATAAGTAATTCTATTTCTCCTAATTTGGAAATGGCAGCATTTTGTAATAAAGTTTTAGAAAATAATGGTCCTGCAATACTATTTGAGAATGTTGAAGGATTTAATAATATATTTGTTTTAGGTAATTTATTTGGCAATACTAATAGAGTAGCTCAAGCTATGGGCAAGCAAAATATTCAAGAATTAAGAATTTTAGGGCAATTTTTAGCGGATTTAAAAGAGCCTAATCCGCCAAAAGGTATTAAAGATGCATGGGCTAAATTACCAATTATCAAACAATTATTTAATATGCTACCTAAAATAATCAAAAACGCACCTATTCATGAAATAATTATAAAAAAAAATGAAGTTGATTTAAGCAAATTCCCCATTTGGCGTTGTCATAGTGAAGATATTGCTCCCTTAATTACTTGGGGGCTAGTAGTTACTAAAGGACCATTTAAAAATAGGCAAAATTTAGGTATTTATAGACAACAAGTAATTGCAAAAAATAAGGTCATAATGAGATGGTTAAATCATAGGGGTGGAGCTATAGATTATCAAGAACATTGTCGAATTAATCCAAGTAAGCCGTATCCAGTAGCTGTTGTATTAGGTTGTGATCCAGCTACCATTTTAGGTGCAGTTACGCCTTTGCCCGATAGTTTATCAGAATACCAGTTTGCAGGATTATTAAGAGGCTGTCGTACAGAATTAACAAAATGTATAACTAGTGATTTACAAGTACCTGCTTATGCAGAAATAGTTTTAGAAGGGTTTATTTATCCTAATGATACTGCACTAGAAGGTCCGTTTGGAGACCACACTGGTTACTATAATGAACAAGAAGTATTTCCTGTATTAACCATTGAAACTATTACTATGCGAAAAAATGCTATTTATCATAGCACGTATACTGGAAAACCTATTGATGAACCTGCAATTTTAGGTGTAGCTCTGAATGAATTATTTATTCCAATATTGCAAAAACAATTTCCAGAGATTGTAGATTTTTATTTACCCCCTGAAGACTGCAGTTATCGTATGGCAATTATTTCAATTAATAAACAATATATAGGTCACGCAAAAAGAATTATGTTTGGAATTTGGAGTTATTTACGGCAATTTATGTATACAAAATTTATAATAATTGTAGATAGTGATATAAATATTCGTTCTTGGGCTGATGTTATCTGGGCAATTACTACAAGAGTAGACCCAGTTAGAGATACTACACTTATTGATAATACACCGATAGATTATTTAGATTTTGCTTCCCCAATTTCCGGCTTAGGCAGCAAGATGGGAATTGATGCAACTAATAAATTACCTGGTGAAACAAGTAGATCATGGGGTAAAGTTATACAGGCAGATGCATCAACTTTAAATAAGATAGAAGAGTTATATAAAAATGTATTTATAACAAAATTAAATAATTGAATAAATTTTAAATAGATATATTTATATTTAATAATATTGGTTATAAAGTTTTGAAACATAATAAAAAAATAGGATCAGCTACATTCAATTAATATCTAAGCAATATTTAAATAAAAATTTGCTTACATATAATTCTAAAAAATCAATAATTTTTTTAATAAATTTTTTCCTAATCAAAGTATTTTTGACACAGAAAGTTATTTAACTATATAATTGCGGTTCTGTTCATTTTTATTATTTTATTAAAACGCTTGATAATACTAGGGTTTTAATAGATATTAATATGTTATAAATGTTATTCTTCTAATCTTCTTTTTGAAAGGTAATTGAATATGAAGAAATTAATGCTATCTTTAATTGCAGTTAGTTCGCTAGCAATAGCTAATGATTTGCCAGTAGGAAATTATAGTGGATTTTTAGTTACACCTAGCGGGGTATCAGTAAATGGTAGCGGTGTTTCTGAAGAGGCAGGAATTAAGGTAAATTTGGAGCAACTTCCTGATCTGGGTAATAACACTGGTTTATTAACGGCTAATATTGTTTTAAATGGCTCAGAAGATTGCTTTAATGGAACAGGTAATTTACATTTAGATAAACCTTTTAGATTTATTAGTAATTGGGCAGTAAAAGCATCTCATTGTAATTACAATGCTGCTAATGGAGTATTTACTGGAGATTATAAATTAACAATGTTACCTTTTTTAAGTGGAACATTTAATTTTACTAAGCAATAATATTTAATTGCCAAATATTTTTTATATTTGGCAATTTAGTTTTATAAAATAAAGGTATATCATTAATGAAAAAAATATTTATTATTACTTTAACAAGTATTTCAATGCATTCTTTTGCATATTTTAATTATAGTAACTTTCAGCATTTTGATAATCAGGTAGGTTTTGGCATGAGTGCTCAGCAAGGAAATTTTAATACTCGTGATGCAGCTAATCACCCCAATGTATATGATATGGTAGCACTTAATTTGGAAGTAGAGAAATTATTTGATGTTGGTTTATGGTTGGATGTAAATGTAAGTAATCTTCAGACTTATACTCAAACAACTGCTGTAAATCCTTTAGGAGCATATCCATTTATTGCTACTTTTAATGCTAAAGTTGGCTACAATATTGCGTTTACTAATTTTTTTTCTATGACACCTTATATTAATTTTGGTAAAAATGCAAATTTAACCGCATTTACAGGAACTACAGGTGGAGCCACTATCAATCA
>CALMTA010000103.1 GCA_937872505.1 uncultured Neisseriaceae bacterium
TTGCCAAGGTTAGGTGGTGACCGTGCAGAGTACACTGCAGAAGAAATCGAAGGGGCCTCCTTCGCCTTCTGTATGTGGACTGTTGCATAAGGTGCTGATAGCCACAGGCGGTACTCCTGAAGGTACGCTCCATTTTGTTGGAGTTAGTAAGGAGTAGATACCACACCGCCTCTTGACACCATAAGTCATTTATGACTATGTGGGGTAATCAAGTACCCAGTAATGGGAGATGGGAAAAGTTAAACCTTTAAGTGATTAAGGGTTTAAGGCAGTAAAACTCTGTCGCTCTGATTTTCTGACCTACAGCTTGTCATTGTAGATTAGAAAATTTACATTTTTGTAAATCACCCAATTCCATTATAGTGAGGCTATGAGGTGAATTTTTTTATGTTCATCTTAAAGTACTGCGACATAATTTAATTTATTTTAAATAAGTTAATTTTATTATCGCAGTACTTATTTTATTTTAAGCGTTATCCCCCACCCAACCCCAACCATAGATATCATTATATTTGATGCTATGGATTTTTTATTATAAGCTTTATATTTTAGTTTTAAGACGTTTTAATATAAAGTGATAGTTAGATATAGATTTAAAAAGATAATTGATTACAGCGAAGATATGAAAGAAATAGAGGTATTATAGTTATTTAGATAAGTCTTCAAATATTTCAAGTAAATCTTTATCAAATGTTTTTCTTTTTCTTGCAAAGGTAGGATTTAAAATATACAGCTTTTGAAGATAGCCTGATTTGTAACTAACAAAATATGATAATATACCTTTTTTGTGAAGTCTTTTAACTAATCTTGTTAAATCATCAATAGTTAATTGTAATTCTTCTGATAATGTAGAAGGAGTGTGTGGAATATTATGATTAAACACAATATTAAAATCTGTCTTTAACATATTAGCCATACACATTACTCTTTTAAATTCTGCTGGTGATAATATTGTGCTAATATATGCCATTGCTTTACTATCAATAACAATAAATTCATCTGATTCAATAGTAATTAATTCAGTTTCTTTATCTAATCTTAGTCTTTCCTTATTACATGATATCTCGCTTGATAGAGTTTCACCTGTGTCCATATTAATATAATTATCTGATTCCAATTTTACACGTTTATTAATTTTTTTAATTCTTGACATGACTATAAATTTATTTATTATTAGTTTGTTATGATAAGCAAAGATAGTAATAAAACCCGTTAAAAAATAACGGAAAAACACCAAAAAGCCGTGAAAAAATCACGGACTTAAAATCTTCTGTAAATCTTATGTATAAAGAGTTTGAGTATGATTTTAAGGGTTAACTTGCTTATTATTGTTAGTAAATATAATTAAGATTAAATTAGAGGTATATACTAACTACTATATATACTAATCTTTTTACTACTTCTCAAATCTACTATTCAATTATCAACTATTAACATATTAAAATAAATCAAACAATTATTTAGTTGTTAATTATTTACTATTAAATTGATATAAAAACTTAATTATTTTAAAAACATTATTATTATTTTGCTTAGTAAGAGTTACATTAAAATATTTTTTTATATCAGTAGCTTTAGCTACTTTTTTAATATTATATTTATCGTATACTTCTTGCAATAATTTCTTAGTATTTGTATTATTATAATAACTATTAACTTTAAATATATTTTGTATATCTTTTAATAAATTAGTAGATATCGGTTTATAATTATCTATCATTTTTTGAGCTTGTGATATGTCTGTCCAAACTTTATTATAATATAAATTACATTTTTCAATTATATCAATCCATTCTATTTTAGTAGAGTAAACACCCCAATTAAAATTTTTATTTTTTTTATTCTTTTTAAAATATTCAACTAATGTTATATAGGTTATATCTTTTGGAATAATTGCTTCTTCAACGGTATCATAAAAATTATCAAAATTCTTTTTAATATCAAATCCATTAAGATACTGTCTTCTTATTTCAAGTATAGCGTATTTATCAGCATTAAATAAATTTTCATTTATAACATAAGTGTCTCTATCATATAGATAATTAGTATAAGCTATAAAATCATTATCAACCATAAACCCATCTTTTAGATTTTCATTTTTAGCTATTTCATATAATTGGATAGATTGACCTAAATTATCTTTTAATTTATTTATTTTATCAATTAATATTTGTTCATCTTTTTCAAATATAATTTTATTATAAATATATATATACTTATTATAATGGATATTTGTTTTCATTCTTTGTCTTGACACTGCTTGTTTTAAATCTGTTGCAATATCAATCATAGTAAAATGTTTATTTACATTAGATACTACAACGTTTATTGATTCATCGTCATATAAATCTATACCATCAAATGCACAAGATGTAGCAAATGTATATTTACTTAATGATTTTGTTTCTTGATTATCTTTAAATGATAAGCGTTTATAGTTCTTTATTTTATTACTATTGACATCGTTATCGGCTATTAATAATCTCACATCATTAGAATTTAATTCTGCATTTCTTAAAACGTTCATTATGTCAGTAACAGAATTTAAAAATATAATTAATTTTTTAACAATTACACCATTTATATTAATATATCCTTTTTTTTCAATAGGTAATATTAATTCATCTATTAATGCTTTATAAGGATATGTTCTTTCAAATAAGATAGGTTTAACTTTAATAGTGTTACTCCAATTTAATTTTATTTGATTTAATTTTTCCATCCACTTAGGCATATATGTTAATGGTATAGGTGTTGCTGAAATAAAACTAACTCTATCTTTGTATTTTTCAGTTAATTTAAATAATTCACTAATTACATCAACAGCTTTAGATGATGTTTTATTAGATATTTTTAAATGTGCTGATGACAATAATCTATTACTTTCATCTATTATTATATCGCATAGATTAAAATATTTTTCAAGTTTATAAAACGAATCGTAGGTGGTTAATATTTTAATTGGGTGTTTTAATTTTAAACAAGTGTTAACATATACTTCAATATCTGATTTTGATATTCCTCCAATAAGACCAAATACTTTATATTTGAATCTATTATTAGGATATTGAGATGATTTATTATTAACGAGATTTATTGTAGGCATTGCTATAATAGTGTTTTTATTATTTTCTATTGCCATAGTGGTAAGTCCGCACCCGCATATTGTTTTATCTATATATGAACACAACGGTAATTCACCTTTTAGCTCTGGTGATTGAGATGCAAATTCAGTAGAAATGTTATAAATTATCATAAAAAATATTTCCTGTTTTTTTAAAATCGGCTGTAAGCCTTATGTGGTAAGGGTTTGCGTTAAAAAATTTCCTGTTTTTTCTGAAATTTCTGCTATGCTTTACACTTTTTCAGAAATTTAAGGAAACACATCCTAAATGGTTATAAAGGTCGTATTATATTTTAATATAAAAAAACAAAAAAATATATGGTATTTTTGTCATCACTTCACTTGCATATTCGGCGTTATATTTATATACAATCATGATTGATTTTAGTTATTCTTTTATAAATTGTATTTTTTAACTCTATTTCCTGAATAAAAATATAATGGGTTAATATAATAATAATCTTTAACAGGTGATATTGCTATAATTTTATTATCAATTAAACCTGATAAAGCTGTTTTTATAGTGTTAATTGATGATATTCCTGATTCTTCCATATATAATTTTCTATTTAAATACACATAGTCTTTACCTGGCGTTAAAACATAAATAAACCATAAATATAATATTTTTGACGGAGTAGGTAAAGAAAATATATTAACTCTATAAGCAGGATTAGTATATATTTTAGTACATGAATTATCAATATACTGATTTTCAATCTTAAATGGATTATTATTTAGATTTTTCATAAGTTCCAAATTTAGGTTTATTTAAATCTTTTTTAACTGTATTAACTACTTTAATACATTCTGCACATCTTTCAGCATAGAATTTAATCCTATCACCTTTGAATATATAATGAGGATTAATCCAATATATTTGTTTTTCTTTTTTAGTTATCAACGCTATATCAATTAATTCTTTAATACCTCTATAATATGATGCCGTACTTATATTCATGTCATTACATAGTTTTTTAGATTGTAAATCAATTATATCTTCATTAATCTTAATATTGTAAATTATATACATTAATATATCTCTACCGATTGATGTTAACTCTTTAAATAAAACATTATTACGATATGTAATATAATAGACTGATGTTTTTTCTTGTTCTTCAATATGAAATGTTTTAGTAACTTTTTTAGCTTCCATTACAACACCTTCATGTATGTTGCGGGTATCTGCTTCATAATATGTTTCTTCAACTTTTATCAAATTTAAGAAACTGCTAAATAAAAAGGGATTTTTAATTGTTTCCATACTTCTCACAGATTAAACAAATTTTAGTTTTTGATAATAAATTTTCTCAAAGATAAGAATATTTCATAATAAAATTAAAATAGGTTTTTATCATTCTTGATAATTCTATTCTCACATATAATAAAAAACAGGGGGTTTTAATGGTAAAATAGGGTAAAAATTATCATTTGCATCTTCTGTAATCCTTACTGTATAAGGGTTATAGAAAAATTAGACTATATAATATATATTATGTTGCCGTTTTTTCCACAAATGTGAGGATTAATTAACCATAGCATAACTGCCCGAAAGGGTTAGGTGCAGGAGAAATCCGAGTCCTATTAAAAGTGTTCAATATGGTTAAAATCCATTTATTAGCAAGGGGACGACTTGCTAATAATAAGGGGTTGAGTGCGCTCCCCCAAGTCCAAAGCATATATGATATAAGTGATATAAGTGATATAAGTGATATAAGTGATATAAGTGATATAGTGATATAGTGATATTAAACATTAAAACTGATATTTATATATAATGAATAAGTTTCAGATATTAAATAAAGATGGTATAGCGATATCAATGAATACTTTAGATAAAGAAGCTGCTGAATTTTGGAATGTTAAAGTTGATGAAAAATCTTATGCTAAACCTAATGATAATTCAATGGATTGGTATAATACTGTAGGTTATGCAATAACTATTCAAGGTAATTATACTTCAGGATGGCATAATGTTGTAACTACTATGTTAGATAAACATTTGCAAGGTTTTATGTTAAATATGAAAGTTAAAGATAAAATAGAATTACATGATATAAATATATTATCAAGAAGATTAGAAACTATTATTAAGTTTTATCAACCATATGTTGATTTAGTTAATTATTGGATGGATAAAGGTTATACATTTAAAATTGTTACAGACTAATGGGATATATTAAAATGCAGGAATATTTAATATATAGAAATTGGTATATTAAACATCATGATAGATTAGCAGAGATATCTAAATATAATGATGAACAAATGGTAAGATTAGGTGGTGAACCAAGTTATGGATTAGTTGTATATTTTAATGCTCCTCAAAGATATGAT
>CALMTA010000104.1 GCA_937872505.1 uncultured Neisseriaceae bacterium
TGCTTTCTAACTGAAAACTGGATAATTCAAGAACAATTAAGCTTGGCTGCTGCTCTTTATTCTGTATAATCTTTAAATAGCTATCTAATACAGGTTCACCAATATTGCCTGCAACCAGCGTATTTACGCCTAATGCCCGAGCAATATAGCCGATTAAAGTTGTAACAGTTGTTTTACCATTACTACCAGTAATTCCAATTTTTTTACTTTTCCAATTTTTAGTTTCAAGTGCAAATAATTCAATATCACCTATTACTAATTTACCATTATGCAGTGCTTTCTGAATAACGGGTTCAAAAATAGATATACCTGGGCTAATTACAATTATATCTATATCATCAAATAATTTATAATTTAAATTACCAAAATGAAGCTGAAAAGCCGATAAATTTTTAACCATCTCCTGATGTGGTGGATTTTTTCTCGTATCAAAGATTTTTAATAATTTAGCATTTTTATAAATTAAATAATTAATAATAGATATACCCGTTTCCCCAAGACCTATAACAGCAAAATTATAATCTTGAATATGAGAGATTAAATCTTTTATATCTTTATTTATTTCTTTTACCATTTTAAAACTTTCATCATATTTTTTTACCTTAATTTTATAGTGGATAAACTAAGTAATAATAAAATAATACTAATAATCCAGAAACGAACTACAACTTGATTTTCTTTCCAGCCTTTTAGTTCAAAGTGATGATGCACAGGCGCCATTAGAAAAATTCTCTTTTTTCTTATCTTAAATGAAGCAACTTGTAGCATTACTGAAACAGCTTCAAAGAGAAACAATCCGCCCATTACGGCAAAAACAATCTCTTGCCTCACTATTATAGCAATTGCCCCTAATACAGCTCCAATTGCTAATGCACCTACATCTCCCATAAATACTCGGGCAGGATATGCATTAAACCACAAAAAGCCTAGACAAGAACCAACCATACTACCGCAAAATACTACGATTTCATGAGCCCGAGGAATATGCGGTAATAATAAATGGCTAGAAAATACTTTATTTCCAGCAACATAAGCAAATATTCCTAAACCAATTGATGCTGTAATTATTGGAAATGAAACTAAACCATCTAAACCATCTGTTAAGTTAACTGCATTAGAACTACCAACGATTACTAAATAAGTAAGAATCAGAAAACCTAAAGTACCAAATGGATAAGCAATTGATTTAAAAAATGGCACTACTACCATCGTCGTATTTGGCAGTTTTATAAAATATATTAAAAATAAAACTGCTATAACTACAATTAAAGACTGAAAAAAAAGTTTTTTAGTTCCGGATAATCCTTTAGAATTTTTAAATACAACCTTTTTATAATCATCTACAAAACCAATAGCTCCTGTAGCAATTAAAATAAATAGCAATAACCATATAAATAAATTACTAAGATCAGAAAATAATAAGTTAGTTATAATAATAGTCAAAATTATTAATACTCCACCCATTGTCGGAGTACCAGTTTTAACTAAATGTGCCTCAGGCCCATCTTCCCTTACACTTTGCCCTACTTTAAGAGTAATTAACCAGTTAATAACTTTGTTACCCATTACTATAGAAATCAGTAAAGAAAATAAACATGCCAATAATGCACGAAATGTAACATAATCAAATACTCGAAAACCATTTACATGCCTTGCTAGATAATGAGTTAATATCAATAACATAAAGTCATTCCTTTAAATTATTATTTTATTTGTTAGTTAAAGCTAATCTTTTACTAACTGAGAAACAACTTCATTTAGTTTACTTGCATTAGAACCTTTTACTAACAAAGTTGCATTTTTAGGCAAAAAATCCCTACAATATTTTACTATATCACTAGAAGAGCCAAAATGTATATGCTTATCCCCAAAACACTCTCCAGCAATTTTTGCTAAATCACCAACGGTTAATAAAAAATCAATACCATTTTTTAAGGCAAACTGTCCAACTTCTTTATGCAATTCATTACTAAATTCTCCTAACTCTCCTAAATTTCCTAATATAAACCAGTGTGGATTTTGTAATTTTTCAATTGCTAAAATAGCAGCTTTTACAGAATCTGGATTCGCATTATAACTATCATCTATAATTATTGCTCCATTAAATGCAATCTTTCTTTCAAGCCTTCCTTTATACCCTTTAAAGCTAGCTAAACCTAAAGAAATATTATTTACACTACAATTAATTCCTACAGCTAATGCCGCCGCCGTAAGAGCATTCATTTGATTATGTTTTCCTAAAACCTGTAATTTAGTA
>CALMTA010000105.1 GCA_937872505.1 uncultured Neisseriaceae bacterium
CCAACCCTACATATAAATTATTTTTATTATCTGTTACAATAGCAGAAACATATGATTTAGCTGACAGAGAGTTATTAGTCAATTTTACCCAATCACCCCCATTATTAATGGGTAATTTAACCTTATAAACATTTGCTAAACTTGTTCCTGCATACAAGGTATTAATGTTTCTTACATAATATAAAACACTTACAAATTCCTTATTTTGTAAACTAACAGGCGTAATATTTGTCATATTTACTCCATCTAAACTTACTTTTAATACGCCATTTGCCTTTGTAGGTACATAAACATAATTATAATCAGTTGCCATCTTTCCTACACCTGAATTAATTCCTTTTACATTAAATTGTTGAGAGCTAATACCAGGATTAGCCTCTTGATACACAGTTAATTGACCATTATTTCCAAGATTTATATCTGTATAACCAATAAAATAATTATTATTTAAATGTAATAAACTAGATACTCCAAAACCTAATTCATGCTGATTTAATATTAAATAATTACATACATTCAGATGACAATCTTGAACTGAACCATCAAAATAACCAATAACAGTTTCTGATAAAGATATAGGTAGTATTGTTGCGGGTGCACTTCTATGATAGTTAATCCATGTATTTGATAAATTGCTCCAAGCATTTCCATTTAGCTGCCATATATTTCTGGCACCTGAAACTCCCGGTAAATTAGTATTGCCTAATAATAAAATATTGTCTATAGTAGCTAAAGAAAGTACAATTGCATTGGTGTCAGTATAACCATATGTATTATACATTACATTATTCCATATTGATCCTTGAGTAACATCTGATAAGTGCTGATAAGTATCTGTAAAACTTACAGTTTGAGCATTAACTAATTTAATAGAAAATAAAAAACTACTTATTAATAATAAAAATAGTTGCTTAAACATATTATACTCCTATAAATAAAATATTTATTAAGACGAGATTTATTTTATGAAAAAATAAAATTATCATTTAACCAATAGTATATCATGATAATTTTATTGCTCACAATAGAGAAAACTCACTATATATCATAAATTTACTTTCTGTATCTTTAAAATAATTATTTTTTAATAAGCGAAATTTATAAAAGTTAAAATCATGTTTTAAAAATATAGTTGTTAATTGTTTTTTATTTAAGTATAATTCAGGCTGGAATTTTTACTTATTTTAAAATATGGAGCTTTTAATGCAACATAAAAATAGATTTATGCTATATGTATTCATTGGGTTAATTTTAGGATTATTAACTGGCTATTTATGTTTTTCTTATATTCCTTCAACTGTAGAAAAAGAGAAAATCTCAGAAAATTTTAATATTATATCTTCTTGCTTTATTCGTTTAATCCAAATGATCATTGCCCCACTAATTATAAGTACCTTAATTACTGGATTAGCTAAAAATGGCAACATGAAATCTACCGGCCGTATTGGAATTAAAGCTTTATTTATATTTTTAATAACCTCTTTTATGGCGATCGCTTTTGGATTGGTTATGGTAAATATTTTTCAGCCTGGAGACACATTAAATGCTTCAATATTACCCCACTCTAATAATATTACTGCTAGTGAAAATATTTTAACTTTGAAAAATTTTGTTCTTCATATATTCCCTAAATCAATAGTTGAATCAATGGCAAATAATGAAATCCTACAAGTTGTAATTTTTTCAATATTTTTTGGAATTGGTTTGTCTTCTTTAGGTGAAAGAGGAAAAAATTTATATGACATATTAGATATTATTGCACAAACAATGTTTAAAGTAACTAATTATGTAATGAAATTTGCTCCTATAGCTATTTTTGCTTCAATAACTGCTTTAATCACCAAACATGGCCTAGGAATAATAGGTTCATATGGTATATTTATGGGTGAATTTTATATTACTATAATATTATTATTATTAATAATGTTTTTAATTACTGCAATTATCCTTCCCAAAAAAACATTTTATTTATTAAAGATGATTCGTGAACCTGCACTTTTAGCATTTATAACTGCAAGTAGTGAAGCTGCTTTTCCAAAAACTCTTGAACAACTAGAAAAATTTGGAATTCCCAATAAAACTGCTTCATTTGTTCTCCCTTTAGGTTATTCATTTAACTTAATAGGTTCAATGATTTATTGTGCTTTTGGAACAATGTTTATTGCACAAGCATACAAAATATATATTTCACCCACACAACAGATTATTATGTTATTAGTATTAATGTTAACCTCTAAGGGTATAGCTGGCGTGCCACGTGCATCAATACTAATTATTTCTGCAGTTTTAGGTCAATTTAATATTCCTCAAGAAGGACTTTTACTTTTAGTTGCTGTAGATCATTTTTTTGATATGGGTCGTTCTGCTATAAATGTAATTGGAAATGCTCTTGTTGCCGGAATAGTTGCAAAATGGGAAAAAGAAATCTAATACAGAATTTAAGTAGGTTTTTGAATTTTACGGCAGTGTTTAAAAATAACTTTTGAAAGCTCTATAATTAGCTCTGCAGAAATTTGATGTTGTTTGCAAATATCTTTATAAAAGTCAATTAAAAACTTTTCACGAGTGACATCAACATAATCTAAGTTATGCTCTGTTTTAAGTTCACCTATTTCTTTTACTAAATTTAAACGATTTGCTAAATTTTTAATAATTACTTTATCAGTTTCTTGAATTTTTAATCTTAACTCTTTAATTTTCTCCAAATATTTCATTTTAGTTTCTCTAGCATAAAAATACTCAAGCTTGATAAGCTTGAGTATTTTGGCAAATTGCTTATGCTTATTTCATTAAAGAATCGTAATCAATATTAACTTCTTTAGTTTTTGCTTGATTAGCAATTAAATCAATTACCTTTTTTTCCATAGCTATAGCTTTTGCATTATTAATTCTATTAGCATCTTGGTAATACCATTTTATATATTCAGCTGGATCTTCATAAACTAAAGCCATTTCCTCAATTACAGCTTTTATTTCATTATCAGCAACAACTAAATTATTATCTTTTATAATTTGTTGAATTAATAATCTCAATGTAACGATGCGTTTAGCATCATTTTCAAACATTTCATGAGTAAGCTTTATTTGCTCTTCTTTATAACCTTGTTTTAACATATTTTCTTTTGTTGTATCCATCATATGATGAATTTCGTCATGAACTAAGTTATACGGAATATCTATTGGAGAAGAATCACTCAAAGCTTTTAAAACATTTTCCCGATATTTTGAATTAATGCGTCTAGTCATTTCACGACTTACGTTCTCTCTTATTTCCTTTTTAAAGCTCTCAATAGAACCTTCTGCAACACCAGCTGATTTTATGAAATCTTCGTTTAATTCTGGCATTTCTGCTTTAAATATGTTCTTAACAACAATATTAAAAATTGCTGTTTTACCTTTTAAATTTTCTGCATGATAATTTTCTGGAAAATGTACTTTAACATCAGCACTTTCACCTGCTTTTAATCCTAAAATTCCGGCTTCAAAATCAGGCAGCATTGATTTTTGTCCTAATACAAAAGAATAATTTTCTGCATTACCACCCTCAAAAGGAATATCATCTACTTTACCAATAAAATCAATTTCTACTTTATCTTCATTTTCAGCTACTTTATTTTCTAAAATATAATTAGCTTTTTGTTTTCTCAACACAGTAATAATTTTTACAATCTGCTCATCACTTAAACTACATACTGGTTTTTCAATCTCTTGATTAGATAAATCTCCAATTTTAATTTCAGGCATAATTTCAAAAGTAGCTACAAATGTAAACACTCCATTCTCGCTATTTACCAAATCAAACTTTGGACTTCCTGCTAAATGAAATTTATTATCAACAACTGCAGTCGTAAAACTCTTACTAATTAAATCATTTAAAATATCTTCAAATGCTTTTCCACCATACATTTGCTCAAGAATTTTATAAGGAACTTTACCTGGTCTAAATCCTTGAATTTTTGCAGTTTTTGCATATTTTTTAACTTCTTCCTGAACTCGTGAATCCACATCATCTTTTTTAATAATAAAAGTTGCTTTTCTTTTAAGCCCACTTAAAACTTCAATTAACATTCAGTTTATCCTTAACAATATATGGTTAATCAGGCAATATTATAGCACAAATCACGATTTTTATTTTATCCCAAACTTATTATTGGTTTCTTCATGCCTTGAATCAGCTTCTGTATGCTGATATTTCATAGTTGTTTCAAGCATGCTATGGCGCAAATTTTCTTTAACTACCCTTATATCTATACCCGCATCTACTTGATGAGTAGCAGAAGTATGCCTTAGCCAATGTGTAGAAACCTTTTCAATTACAAATGCTGCTGATGGATCTTTTACTTTAACAACATCAGCAATTTTTTTACAAGTTATTTTTATAATTTTATAAAGCATTGAACTTGATATGCCCTTAAACTTATTATTAGATAAATGAACATTATTAACTAATGCTATATTAGTTTCTACTGAAGTAGGATAATCTGATAAACCAATAGAACGTCTATACTGAATTAAAGCTTGAAGTAAA
Organism: uncultured Neisseriaceae bacterium; assembly: GCA_937872505.1. GTDB lineage: Bacteria > Pseudomonadota > Gammaproteobacteria > Burkholderiales > UBA11063 > Aquella. Next base: position 4,529 of record CALMTA010000105.1, read on the forward strand.
TCATTCGTAACTGGTATTTCTCCATATTTATTTCCTTTACCAATTACTTTAAGCCACCAATGCTCGTGTTTATGCATAAAATCGCTCATGCGTGCATTAGCAATCTCATTTCGCCTACAGCCTGATAAATATAATAAAGTAAATATCCATTTAATACGTTGATAATTAGCAATTTCATCTTTATTTTTCCTAGGAAGGTTTTCAATATATTCTAAAACATAACTCCATTCTTTATGTGTTAAATAACGCTCAATATGTTGATGTGAAACAATACCTTTACCTTTATTCTTAATTAACTTAAATGGATTTACTACTAAATAACCACTTTGGACTAAATATTCATACATAGTAGTTAAAATTTGTAAATTGAGTTTTATACTTGATTGTGTTAATCCCTTAACAAATGGTCGCCAATCTGGGTGATTTCTTGGTTTAGCACTTCCGCACCAAAAATCTTTTGGTGTTGGATTAGCTAAAAAAGCTTGATAATCTTGAATATCTTCACGAGTAATTTTAGCTAAAGTAAGATTAAATTGCGTAATCCATAAGATAAATCTAAGAGCTGTTTGACGGTATGAAATAAAAGTATTTGGAGTGTTTTGGAATTCTGCAAGCCATATTTTTATAGCATCTATATCATTTTCAGCTCTAATGCTTTTATTATTTACATTTCGCGATATTCCTTGATTAGGTGCATCAATTTTATCTATAATTTCACTAACAATTAAATTTCTTTTGTTATCCATAATTAATTTAACCGCCAAATATTAATTATAAATATGAATCGACTAATAATTTATTGCTTGCTTTTAACATCATTAAGCCATAATTGCCCATCTTTAAATTTCAAATGGCTTTTTAGGGTAGAATTTTCTAATTTAATATACCCTTTCTTAACCCAAGTATTAACTTGATTATCTAATAAGATATTTACTACTCGAGTTAATGCTTCTGCACTTTGCTTATCCATTTGAGCATTTCCTGCACTTAATAAATATTTCATTTGTAGAACAAATAAATAGGCAATTGTAGATTTTGGCATACTAAAATTAAAATCAATAATAAGTTTTTTCAAAAACTTTTGCTGCGTCTCCATATCGTTTAAAGTAAAATTATTAGTTGTTGCTAAACCAGATAATTTAATTAATCCATTAGGGGTATTTAATTGAAAATCTTTTAGATTAATTACTGGATTAGCTACTAAAATTGGCCCAAAATAAGCATTTAAAGTTTCTATTAATTGCTGTCTTAATTTACTATTATAATTATCATTGCTAACTGGGATTAAAGATAAATCCGCCATTCTATCAACCAGCTTACTAAACTCAGGTGAAGAAATATGATTAATTTCCATATCAATATTCATAGGCCCGTAAGTTTGCCCATTAGTAATTAATGATGAAAATTGAATATTACTATTAGCACCAAAAAAATTATTCTCATCTTGACTTTTTGATGAATACTTAACATTACTAATTGTAAAACCATTGGGATCAATTGCATCTATTCCATTTAAAAACTCAGTTGAGCTTATTCCTGTTAACATATTTAAAACATCACCTAATTTAAAATTTATAGATACTTTATCTTGCCATTTAGCATCTATACTCGCTAAATTAAGGTTTGGATCCCCAACTTTTATCTTATTTTTACTTAGTCTTGTGTTAGATTGATAATCTAAATTATAAAGTTCTAAATGCCCCTTTTCAGCAGCATTTAGCTTTAAAAGAGGTAACTTCATTTTATTGGCAAAACTATTAAAATCACTATTATAATTAATATTAAGATTTAACCCTCCCCATATTACTTTAATACCTGAAACGGCTTCTTCATAGTTAAATTCGGAAGAAGTAATATGAATTTTTCCTGATTTATTTAAATAAATTATATTTGTTACAATTAGCGGCGGTTTATTGCTAAAAAATTTATCTAGTATCTTTTTTATATCAGAAGGAAATACAACTGTTGTATTTGTATATGCTATTGAAGGTATAAAATAGCCGTGCATTAAACTAGAAAAAATACCATGTTCAATATGTGTATTTAATTTAATAGAATAAATTTGATTTGCCTCTTGAGATTCTTTGTCTTGCTTAGGTAAAATTTTTAATAAATTAGCAGTAGCTACACTATTTATTGCAATTTCGGATACTTCATTCGAAGAAAATAGCCCCCTGTTATATTCATGACTCACAACTTTTATATATGGAGAATCTGTCATATGTTGGAATTGCAATTCTAATTGATTTTTGGCTATATAACCAAAAATATATGCAGTAATACATTGAATTAAAATTAATAATAGTACAATAAATCCTATTATTTTTAAATTTATTTTTATTAACTTATGTAACATGTTAAAAATTCCAAATCTAAAGCAGTTTAGTGAGAAAATATGTTAAAATACTGTAATGTAATCAGTTACAAAAATGACCTATTCACTTCTAATAACGTGATTATATCATGTAATTTATAGTAAAGAGATTTCAATTTAATACAAAGGTAGTTACTAATTATGAGCCATTGCCTATTTTGTGATATTATTTCAAAAAAAATACCCGCTAAAGTAATTTATGAAGATAATGAAATTATAGCTTTTAATGACATTAATCCCAAAGCAGAAGTGCATTTTATGGTTATCCCAAAATTACATATGGACTCTATGTTACAACTTGAAGATTCCCATATTAATTTAATTGGTAAAATGATGTTTTTAGCTAATAAAATTGCAAAAGAACAAAAATTAGAAGGCTATAAATTACAAGTTAATACCGGAAAAAAAGGGGGACAGGAAGTTTTCCATTTACATATTCATGTTTTTGGAAATTTATAATGAGTTTACAGGAGGTTAAATGATGGGTACTTTTAGTATCTGGCATTGGTTAATAGTATTAGTAGTATTAGCATTAATTTTTGGCACAAAAAAACTAAAAACATTTGGTCAAGATGCTGGAGAAGCAATTAAAAACTTTAAAAACGCTTTAAATGAAAGCCCAGACTCTAAAAATTCACAAGATAATTAATCTAACATTCTAAATTAATACTAATACTTATAAAATCTAAATAACTTTTGTGTAGTATTGAGTTTAACCCAAGGAAAGAAAATATGTCTGGACCCATAAATATAGCCATCAAAGCCGCTTATGCTGCTGGCAACTTAATTCAACATGAAAGTCGCTATATTTCTAGCATCAAAATTGAAAAAAAAGGTCATAATAATTATGTAACTGAATTAGATAAAAAAGCAGAAAAAACAATTATAAGTATCATAAAAAAAGCTTTTCCTAATCACAATATATTAGCAGAAGAAAGTGGAGAAGAAAAAAATGACTCTGAATATACTTGGATTATAGACCCTATAGATGGAACTACAAATTTTATGCATAATAATCCTCAATATTGTGTATCAATAGCATTAAAACATTTAAATAAAATTACCCATGCAGTAGTATTTGATCCTAATAGAAATGATTTATATAAAGCTGAAATTGGTAAAGGTGCTTACTTAAATGACCAAAGAATTCGCGTTACTAATACTTCCAATATTCAAGATTCTCTAATTGCAACTGGTTTCCCTACTTATGATATGAGTCAAATTGATAAATATTTATTAATTTTTAAAGACATGCTATTAAATACTACTGGTCAGCGCCGTTTTGGCTCCGCTGCACTTGATTTAGCTTACGTTGCTGCTGGTTATTTAGATGGATTTTGGGAGTTTAATCTAAAACCATGGGATATAGCTGCAGGATTTTTGCTAGTAAAAGAAGCTGGCGGCATGGTTACTGACTTTCAGGAAAAACAAGATTTCTGGCAAAATGGTGGTAATATAATTGCTGCAAATTCTAAAATTATTAAACAGATGTTAAATATAATTCAGAAAAACTTATGAAACTTCAAACCTCTACCCTTAATTTAGTTGATCAAAAATCTTATACGCCCATGATGCAGCATTATTTAGAAGTTAAATCTTTATACCCTGATATGTTTGTCTTTTATCGCATGGGGGATTTTTACGAATTATTTTTTAATGATGCAGTGGATGCTTCCTCACTTTTAGGTATAACTTTAACTAGCCGCGGGCAAGTAGCAGGAAACCCTATAAAAATGGCTGGAATGCCTTTTCATTCGGTTTCACAATATATAACAAAATTAGTAAAATTGGGTAAATCAATTGTTATAGTTGATCAAGTTGGTGAAGTAACTGGGAAAGCACCAGTTGAACGTAGGGTTACAAAAATAATTACCCCTGGTACTTTAACTGATGAAGCTTTATTAGAAGAAAAATTGGATAATACTATAACTTGTTTATATAAATCTAAAAATAATTTTGGTTTAGCAACTATATCACTAGCTTCCGGAAAATTTTATATTAATCAAATTAATGAAAAAGATTTAATAGATCACCTTGAAAGATTAGATTCAGCCGAATTTATTGTTGCCCAATCATTATTTACTGCTATAAAAAAACTAAAACCTAATCATGCTATTAAAAGCATAGAGGATTGGCATTTCGATTATGATGCAAACTATAAAAAAATATGTGAACATTTTATAGTTAAAGATTTAAGTGGTTTTGGTATAAATAAACCATCTTTACTAAATTTAGGTATAACTGCTGCTGGTATATTACTTAATTATGTAAAACAAAACCAAAATAGTAATTTACCTCATATTACTAGTATTCAATACGATAATCACAGCAATTTTTTAATATTGGATGCAATTTCAAGACGCAATCTAGAAATTAATTTAACTATTAATGGTGAAAAATCCCCTACTCTATTATCCATATTTGATAAATGTTCAACAGCAATAGGTAGCCGTCTATTAAGGCTTTGGCTTAATAACCCCCTTAAAGATCATAATGAAATTAATAAAAGATTGGAAACTGTTGAAAAATTATGTAAAATATCCAAAAATTTGCATAATATTTTAGTAGACGTATGTGATATTGAACGAATAATTTCAAGAATTGCTTTAAGAAGTGCAAGACCTAGGGATTTAAGTGCTCTATCAGAAACATTAACCTTATTACCCCAAATAATTTCTCTATCTTATATATCATCTTCCAATAATAATGATTTATTAAGTATTATTTTTGAATCAATTAAGACTATACCTCCAGAAATAAATAATAAACTAATAGCAGCAATTAAAAAAGAGCCTAGTAATTGGCTACGCGAAGGCAATATTTTTAATGATGGCTATAATGTAGAATTAGATCATTTACGTAATATAAAATCTAATGGAGCCCAATTTTTACTTGATATGGAAGATAAAGAGAAAAAAAGAACTCAAATTAATAATCTTAAAATTGAGTTTAATAAGATTCATGGATATTTTATTGAAATAACTAATAGTAATTTAGATAAAGTACCAGTTGATTATCGAAGAACCCAAACCTTAAAAAATGCAGAAAGATATACTACACCTGAATTAAAAAAATTTGAAATGGAAATTATTTCCGCTAAAGATAAAGCTATTGAAATTGAAAAAAAACTATATGATGAAATTTTAAATTTTCTCAATCAGTATATCTCTCCTTTACAAAACTTATGTAAATCAATAGCTACTCTTGATGTTTTAAATAATTTCGCTAAAATTAGCCAAGAAAATAATTTTAATCGCCCTAACCTTGTTTCAGATTCAATTATCAATATAAAGAATGGGCGACATGCTGTTATAGAAAAGCAGGTAGAACAATTTATTGCAAATGATATTTCACTAGATTCTAATAATAAATTTTTATTAATAACAGGTCCTAATATGGGTGGAAAATCTACTTATATGCGGCAAACTGCTTTAATAATATTGCTAGCTTACTGTGGTTCATTTATCCCAGCTGAAAGTGCAACCATTGGTCCTATAGATAGAATCTTTACCCGCATAGGCGCTTCTGATGATTTATCTGGAGGTAAATCAACGTTTATGGTAGAAATGACAGAATCTGCAAATATTTTAAATAATGCAACTGCAAATTCACTAGTATTAATGGATGAAGTCGGGCGTGGAACTTCTACTTTTGATGGATTAGCACTTGCTTATGCTATTTCTAAATATCTTATTGAAAAAATTCACTGTTATAGTCTATTTGCTACACACTACCTAGAATTAACTGAATTAGCTAAAGAAAGCAATTTAGTAAAAAATATTCATTTAAGTGCTACAGAATATCATGATAAAATTATATTTTTACATCGTATTAATGAGGGAGCAGCAGAAAAAAGTTACGGCATTCAAGTAGCTTCTTTAGCTGGAGTACCAAAATCTATAATTAATTTAGCTAAAAAACATTTGCAGCAGCTAGAAAAGAAACAAACTGCCCCAATAGATTTATTTAGCTCCACTTTAGAAAATGAAAATATTATTCATGCTACATTAAACGAACAAGAAATTAATGTTATAAAACAATTAAAAAATATTAATCCTGACGAATTAAATGCTAAAGAGGCTCTGGAATTGATTTATAATTTAAATACTCAATTATTATCATAAAAGTAGCGTATATTATATGCTAGATAAACTAATTTTTCGCGAAGCTACTTTAAATGATTTAAAAGTAATTGTTAATTTAATAAGTGATGATATATTAGGTAAAGATAGAGAAGATATTTCTAAAATCGATAATTACAAAAAGGCATTCAAACAAATAAAAAATTCTTCTAATCAAAAACTAATGGTTGTTGAATTTGAAAATAATGTTATTGGTTGTTGTGAAATTTCTATTTTGCATTCTTTAACATTCAATGGTAGTACCAGATTACAAGTTGAAGCAGTTCATATTTACTCTAAATATCAAGGTATAGGAGTTGGTAAATGGTTATTTGCACAAATTAGTTCGCTTGCTAAAAATAAGCAATGTAAAATTATTCAATTAACGACAAATAAAGCAAGAGTTAAAGCCTATAAGTTTTATAAAAATTTGGGCTTTATAGATAGTCATTTAGGAATGAAATTATATTTAGATTAATAAAATTTACAAAGGAATAAAAAATGATAGAAGTTAGCGTAATTATGGGAAGTGAATCAGATTGGGATATAATGCAACATGCTGCAAAAACTTTAAAAAGTTTCAATATAAATTACGAAACTTTAGTTATATCAGCCCATAGAACTCCTGATTTAATGTTTGAATATGCTGAGTCAGCTGATGATCGCGGGTTAAAAGTGATTATAGCAGGAGCTGGCGGTGCTGCTCATTTACCGGGCATGGTAGCAAGTAAAACGATAGTTCCTGTATTAGGAGTACCTATTGCTTCTACTTATCTTAAAGGGCAAGATTCATTATTATCAATTGTACAAATGCCTAAAGGAATCCCGGTAGGAACTTTAGCTATTGGCGAAGCAGGTGCAATAAATGCTGCTTTATTAGCTATTTCTATATTAGCTAGATTTAATCAAGATTTAGCTAAAAAACTTTACTCTTATAGAAAAGAGCAATATGAAAATATAATTAATATGACTTTGCCAGAGATAATTTAAAAATGCAAAAAACTATATTGCCTCCACAATGTTTAGGTGTTATGGGCGGTGGACAATTAGCACGTATGTTTGCTATATCTGCAAAACAAATGGGTTATAAAGTTGCAATTTTTACACCAGATAAAGAATGCCCTGCTAAATATTTTGCTGATCATCATATTATAGCTGATTATGAAGACAAAAATAAATTAAGTAATTTGCTAAAATATGTTCAGTAATTACTACTGAATTTGAAAATGTACCTGCAGCTTCTTTAAAATACCTGAATGAATTTACACCTACTTATCCTAATGCAGAGGCAATTCTTATTACACAGGATCGGCTTAAAGAAAAAGATTTTTTTAATGAAATAGGAATAAAAACAACTTTATACTGTCCCATAAATAAAATTGAAGATATCCAAAATATAAATAATGATATTTTTCCCGCTATTTTAAAGACAAATAATTTCGGTTATGATGGTAAAGGACAAATAAAAGTTCTAAATAAAAAGGACTTAGAATTAGCATTTATTCACCTTAATAAAGTTAATTGCATTTTAGAAAAGATAGTAGATTTAGAATTTGAAGCATCAATTATTCTAGCAAGAAATTCTTTTGAAATAATAACTTATCCAATTAGTAAAAATATTCATAATAATGGAATACTTGATTTTACTATTTCACCAGCTGAAATTAATTTAGATCTTTCAAATATAATTACTGAAGCCTCCATAAAAATTATAAATAAACTAGATTACATTGGTGTGTTAACTATTGAATTTTTCATAACAAAAAGCGGACAAGTTTTAGCTAATGAAATAGCTCCCCGACCACATAATTCTGGGCATCATACTATTGATGCAAATTTTACCTCTCAATTTGAACAGCAAGTAAGAAGTATTTGTAATTTAAAACTAGGTGAAACTACTTTATTAAGCAATGCAATAATGTTAAACTTATTAGGTGATAACTGGCAAAATAACTTACCTCCATCTAACTTGCATGATATCCTATCACACTACAGTAACATAAAACTTCATTTATATGAAAAACTAGTTGCAAAAGAAAAAAGAAAAATGGGGCATATGACTATAATGGGAAATAATATAAAAGAACTATTGGAACAAATGCAACAACTTAAAAACTTATTATAAAATATTTGACATAAATAAAAGCAGTTTTGCAAGCTACCCTAGTTCTAAATAGTAAAACAACCGCGTATAGTAATGCTATAATTCTTACTTGGTATTATATAATTGATTTTTTATAGGTTAGACTGGATAATGAGAAGGATTTATCCTTTTTTAATATTTGCTACTATTAGTAGTATTTGTTATGCAAATAGTATGCAATCTACTAAAGATTATGATCCATTAGTATTCTTATGGCTTGTTTTTTTCATTTTCCTATCTAGAGGTTTATCAATTGTTAGAAAAATAGGTCTACCATTAATTGTTGGTGAAATTTTTGCAGGCGTTATATTAGGCAGTATGGATATCTTTGGTATAAACTTATTTAAAGATACTGAAAGTAATACCATTGTTAAATTTTTAGCAGATTTTGGTGCTATTATTTTAATGTTTGAAATTGGATTGGAATCAAAATTATCAGATTTAAAACGAAATTTTAGAACTGGTATAAAAGTAGCATTATCAGGAACATTTTTTACATTTATGGGCGGATTTTTTATTTCTTTTTTATTTATTCCTAATGCATCAACCCAACTAAATTTATTAATCGGTGTAATTACTGCAGCAACAGCTACAGGCATAGCAGCAAAAACATTTAAAGAAATGGAAATCATTCATTCTAGAGAAGTAAAAATTGTAATGGTTTCATCAATTCTTGATGAAGTAATAAGTATTTTTTGTTTTGCGGTTATTTCTGCATTAATAATTGATAATACTATAAATTTAATTAATATCTCCATATCAATTGTACAAGTAATGGGTTTTTTTATGTTTGCCGCCATATTTGGACAATGGATCACACCTTTATTAACTACTTGGTCTACTAAAATACATAGTGGCATAAATATGAAAATAGGGGTATTATTAATAATATGTTTTCTATTTGCTTGGCTATCCCATATAATGGGTTTAGCATCTGTAATTGGTGCATTTATTGCTGGATTAATTTTAGATGAAGTATATTTTAAAAGTTTCTCTAAATCAAACTTTTTTCAGCAATTAAGACAAATAGCTAAGAATTTAGCACCTGGTCCCTTACATAATGAGCTAATTAACTCTATAGAACAGCAAGAGCAAAAAACTTTAGAAGAACTATTAAAACCATTATCTCATGTATTTGTTCCAGTTTTCTTTATTCATATTGGTCTAATGCTTGAAATAGAAGAATTGTTTAAATATCAAACCTTAATAATCACTTGTGCCCTATTAGTAGTTAGTTTCATAGGTAGATTATTAAGTGGTCATTTGATACGTGGTAATAAAGTAAATAAAACTATTATTGGTCTTGGTATGTCACCAATTGGCGAGGCTGGATTAATCTTTGCAGTTTTTGGAAAAAACGTGGGAATAATAAGTAGCCCTGTCTTATCAGCTATAGTTTCCACTTTGGTTATATCTGCTATCTTAACTCCTATTCTTATTAAAATTTCAATTAAACTTAAGGGTATTCATTATGATTGAAAAGCCCATAGATAAGATACAATCACTGCCTAAAATATATTCGGGAAAAGTAAGAGATTTATATAAAATTGATAAAAATACTATTTTAATGGTAGCAACAGATAGGATATCTACTTTCGATATAATACTTAATCAGTTAATTCCAAACAAAGGTATATATCTTACCCAAATATCTTTATTCTGGTTTAATTATTTTAAAAATATTAAAAATCATTTGATTGGTAAAAAAATTGATACCCTTTTAAAAGGTGATGAGTTAGCTTATGCCAATGGTAGAAGTGTTATAGTAAAACAATTAACACCAATACCTATTGAATTCATTATTCGCGGCTATTTAGCTGGCAATGGTTTTAAAGATTATCTAAAATCTGGAGAAATTAGCGGAATAAAGTTACCTAAAAATCTCTCAGTAGGTGAAAAATTAGAACAGGCAATTTTTACTCCATCAACCAAAGCTCCTGTTGGAACACATGATGAAAACATTACTATATTGCAATGTAAAAATATTATTGGTTCTGAACTAACTAATAAAATCATGAAATTAACTTTAGAAATATATGAGAAAGCAAATAATTTTGCAAATGAACATAATGTAATAATTGCTGATAGCAAATTTGAATTTGGCCTAGATGAGAATGGTGAATTACTTTTAATGGACGAAATATTAACTCCCGACTCATCAAGATTTTGGGATAAAAATAAATATAAGGCAGGAACAAACCCTGAAAATTTTGATAAGCAATTTATTCGCGATTATTTAGAAATTGAACTTAAATGGGATAAAAATCCTCCTATTCCTGATTTACCTAAAAAAATCATTGAAAAAACACAAGAAAAATATCAGGAGATTATCAAAAGATTTAATATTAAATAAGTTTCTTCTTTAAGGGTTAACAACATGCAAAATATTATTTGGTTTGAAAAGTTACGTATGTCCGATATTTCCGAAGTTGGTGGAAAAAATGCATCTTTGGGTGAAATGATTTCAATGCTTACTAATAAAGGTATAAGAGTTCCAGGAGGGTTTGCCACCACTGCTTATGCCTATAAAAAATTTTTACAACAAGATGGATTAGATAAGCGTATTGATGACTTATTAAAAAATTTAGATGTTAATGATGTTATAAGTTTAGCAAAAGTGGGCAGAAAAATTCAAACTTGGATTTTAGAAACTAAATTTCCTACAGATTTAGAGCATGACATAGAAAAAGCTTATACGGAAATGCTTGATCGTTATGGCAACCATATTTCTGTTGCAGTTAGATCCTCAGCAACTGCTGAAGATTTACCAGACGCTTCCTTTGCCGGTCAGCAAGATACATTTTTAAATATTCAAGGGATAGATAATATAAAGCTTGCTATTAAGCAAGTATTTGCCTCTTTATATAATGATAGAGCTATTTCTTATAGGGTACATAAGGGTTTTGATCACTCATCAATTAATTTATCGGCTGGAGTTCAAAAAATGGTGCGTTCCGACATAGCTAGTTCTGGAGTTATGTTTACAGTAGATACTGAATCTGGTTTTGATAAAGTAATTTTAATTACATCAAGCTATGGATTAGGTGAATCTATAGTTCAAGGAATGGTAAACCCTGATGAGTTTTATGTATATAAACCAGCCATAGCTAATAAAATGCCGATTATTAGAAAAAATATGGGGAGTAAAATTATAAAAATGGAGTTTGCAGAAAATAGTTCTTTTAAAAACTCTGTAAAAACGGTAAACGTAAATGAAGAATTAAGAAAAAAATTCTCTATTCAAGATAATGATATTATAGAATTAGCAAAATTTGCAATAATAATAGAAGAACATTATAAAAGAGCTATGGATATTGAATGGGGTTTAGATGGAGTTGATGGTAAAATTTATATTCTACAAGCGCGCCCAGAAACTGTAAAATCTCTTGAAAATGCATCGTCCAAACAAACCAGATTTAAAATAAAAAATCACACTAAAGTTTTAGTAACTGGTAGAGCCGTTGGTCAAAAAGCCGCAACCGGAATTGTTCGTATTGTAAATGATCATAGTGAAATGGATAAGGTACAACCGGGAGATGTTTTAGTTACTGACATGACAGACCCTGATTGGGAACCAATTATGAAAAGAGCCAGCAGCATCGTAACTAACCGAGGTGGGCGCACATGTCATGCGGCCATAATTGCACGTGAGCTTGGAATTCCTGCAATTGTTGGTTGTGAAGATGCAACAAAAAAACTTATTGATGGTGATTATGTAACTGTAGCTTGTTGTGAAGGCGATACTGGTCATGTTTATGAAGGAAAATTAGATATTGAGGTTATTGAATTAGATGCAGGAAAAATGCCTGAAATTCCTATAAAGTTAATGATGAACGTAGGAAATCCTGAATTATCTTTTAATTTTGCTTCAATTCCTAATTATGGAGTTGGCTTAGCCAGACTTGAATTTATTATTAACAGACAAATAGGTATTCATCCTAAAGCACTTCTTGAGTTTGATACCCTACCTCACCCCTTAAAAGAAGTTATCAAAGATAAAGTATCAGGTTATGGTAGTCCAATAAATTTTTACGTGGATAAATTAGCCGAAGGAATTGCAACTATAGCTGCAGCTTTTTACCCAAAAAAGGTTATAGTTCGCCTATCTGATTTTAAATCTAATGAATACTCCAATTTAATTGGTGGAAAGTTATTTGAACCAATAGAAGAAAATCCTATGATGGGTTTTAGAGGAGCTTCTCGCTATATTTCCCCTAATTTTCGTGAATGTTTTGAATTAGAATGTATGGCTATTAATAAAGTACGTAATCAAATGGGATTAAATAATGTTATTATAATGATCCCTTTTGTTCGTACCACTAAAGAAGCCGCAGCTGTTATTGATTTACTAGCTATTAATGGTTTGAAAAGTAAGGAAAACGATTTATCAATTTACATGATGTGTGAAATACCATCTAATGCGATATTAGCTGAAGAATTTTTAAAATATTTTGATGGATTTTCTATCGGCTCCAATGATATGACGCAATTAGCTTTAGGCATAGATCGCGACTCTAATGGTGCAATAGCTACTAGTTTTGATGAACGTAATGAAGCTGTAAAAAATTTATTAAGTTTATCTATTAAAGCTTGCAAAAAGCATAATAAATATATTGGAATCTGTGGACAAGGCCCATCAGATCATCCTGACTTTGCAAAATGGTTAATAGATGAAGGTATTGAAACTATTTCATTAAATCCAGATACAGTAGTTGATACGTGGTTATATTTATCAGAAAAACTAAACAACAGCTAATAAATTAATAAGGAATAAACTTATGAATAAAAGACGCGTAGTAGTAACAGGAATAGGCATTATATGTCCTGTAGGAAATGATTTAAATACTGCATGGAATAATATAAAAAATGGAGTTAGCGGAGTTGATACAATTACCAAATTTGATATAAGTAATTTTTCAACTAAAATTGCTGGTGAAGTAAAAAATTTTACAACAGCTGGTTTTATTGAAGATAAAGATGCAAGACGTATGGATACTTTTGTCCGTTTTGGTATGGTTGCAGGAATTCAAGCAATTAAAGATGCTGGATTAGAAGAATTTCCTGGGCTAAATAAAGATCGCGTTGGTTTAATCATTGGTTCAGGCATTGGCGGTTTACCTAAAATTGAAGAAACTAGAGATGCGTTTATAAATGGCGGCGTTAGAAAAATATCTCCTTTTTTTATTACGGGTACAATAAGCAACATGGTGGCGGGAAATCTTTCTATAATTTATGGCTATCGTGGAGTAAATTATGGAATAGTCAGTGCATGTGCTACCTCAAATCATTGCATAGGAGACGCGATGCGTTACATAGAGTATGGTGATTGTGATGTAATTATTGCAGGCGGTGCAGAAAGCACCGTTTCAGAATTAGGAATAGGTGGTTTTATTGCTTGTCGTGCTTTATCAACAAGAAATGATGACCCAAAAACCGCTTCCCGGCCATGGGATAAAGATCGCGATGGTTTTGTTTTGGGCGAAGGCTCTGGAGTTTTAGTATTAGAAGAATATGAACATGCAAAAAATAGAGGTGCTAAAATTTACGCTGAATTAATAGGGTATGCTGCAACTGCAGATGCCTATCATATAACAACTCCCACAGTTGATGGACCATCAAGATGTATGAAACTTGCCATTGAAAATGCAAAACTTACTCCTAACCAAGTAGATTATATCAATGCTCATGGTACTTCTACTCCAATTGGGGATTTAAATGAAACTAACGCTATTAAAGCAGCTTTTGACGAGCATGCTTATAAACTATCAATTACCTCAACAAAATCTATGACAGGACACTTATTAGGTGCAGCATCCTCAATAGAAGCTATATTTACCATAATGGCTCTTAAAGATGGTATTATTCCCCCTACTATTAATATATTTAATCAAGATCCGGAATGTGATTTAGATTATACACCTAACCATGCTAAAGAGAGAAAAATAGAAGTAGCTATGTCAAATTCTTTTGGTTTTGGCGGTACAAACTCAACTATAATTTTTAAAAAAATATAAGGATTACTATGACACGACTAATACATTGTATTAAACTGAATAAAGAATTAGAAGGATTAGATTTTCCCCCAATTCCTGGAGAATTAGGACAAAAAATTTATGACTCTGTTTCAAAAGAAGCCTGGCAAGGTTGGCTAAAGCATCAAACTATGATTATAAATGAAAATAGATTAAATTTAGCCGATGAATCTGCTAGAAAATATCTAAGACAACAATTAGAATATTATTTTTTTAGTAGTTAATTATGAAATCTAAAATTACAAAAGCTATTTTCCCTGTTGCAGGAATGGGAACCAGGTTTCTTCCAGCTACTAAAGCTTCACCTAAAGAAATGCTGCCTATTGTAGATAAACCTATAATTCAATATGCTGTAGAAGAAGCTGTTGCTGCTGGAATAACTGATTTAATTTTTGTAACCGGCAGGAATAAGCGCTCTATAGAGGATCATTTTGATAAAGCATATGAATTAGAAAATGAATTACAGCTAAAAGACAAAGCCCACATGCTAGATATGGTAAGGAATATTGTTCCCAACCATGCTAATTGTATTTATATTCGTCAAGCTGAAGCACTTGGGCTTGGGCATGCAATTTCATGTGCGCAATCTTTAATTGGTGAAGAAGCATTTGCCGTGATTTTAGCTGATGAATTAATTGATGCAAGTCCATCTGCCCTAAAACAAATGGTTGAAATCTACCAAGAACTTA
>CALMTA010000106.1 GCA_937872505.1 uncultured Neisseriaceae bacterium
TGTTGAATTTATGTTTATTTTAACTATATTAATAGTTTACGCTCCGGCTTTTATGAAAGCAAAGAATAGAAGAAAAGAGGTTTTTTACAACAAAGTTGAACAAAACGAAGTTTATCAAAATAATAATAAGGAGTCTGATTCGATTAATAATATTGTCAAGATTGCAGAAAAGGTTGCTAATGATAATCCGGTAAATACAGGTGCAAAAAGAAAAAGGGGTAATCCAGGTAAAGCTTAAATAATATGGCAAGATTAAATTTTTTATATGGTTTTATTGGCACTAACAGAACTGGTAAAAGTTCCGTTGCTAGAAATTTGGCTGAGTCATGGAAGCGTTCAAATCCAAACGGAATGATTATAGCTCATGACCCACAAGATAATTTTAAAGAATTGGCTGATGTTTTTATAGAGCCGGAACAAGATGATTGGGCTGAAAAGTGTTGTAATTTTAGAAACTGTTTATTAATTTTAGATGATTTTAGACTTATTAATGATGGTAATAGACCTGTTAAGGGTTTATCAAAATTACTTTATTATAGAGCTAAATGGAATATAGATATTATAACAATATTTCATAACCCAAGTCTTGTTATAAATGCTTTAGCTCATTTCATAAGTCATTATTTTATATTTATGACTAATGCGCAAGAGGGTTCTTTTAAAAATAAAATACCAAATTATAGTTTATGTATTGCCGCTTCAGATGAAGTTAATAAATATGTAAGTTTATATGGTCGTGGAACATGGCCTAAATTTCCGTATATAATAGTTGATTGTGAGAAGCAAAAACTAATGGCTATAAATATGGAGAAAAAATTAACAAATATAAAAATAAGCGAAGTTAGTAAAAGACGTAATTAGAAAAACGACTTTTTACTTATGTAAATAACAAATAGGTTAATTCAATTAATTAAAAACAAAAAAATGAAAGAAATGGGAAAAAAAATAGACTTTAATAATCTTGGTGATTCTGAAGTTTTTATGAACAAAATAAATGTTTCAAAAAATAGCGAAAAGTTAAAAATTAATTTAAAACTAGTTATTGTTTTTATAATTTATTTTATAGCTTGCGGTTTAGCTTTAAATATTTATTGGTTAGTTAATTTAATTTTAAATTTGTTTTAATATGAGTAATTTAGCAAAAAAAGAAGGTGGTCTTTTCGATAAAATAAAAGAAGACGTTTTAATGGAAGTAATAGAGGGTGCAATACCTAAAATTAAGCCATTTTTAGAACCAGCAATGAACAAAATGAATGAGTGGCTTGGCGATGATGATAAACTTATTGTTATTAGAAAAAATAAAGATAAATCAGCAAAAGTTATTATTTTTAATAATAAAAAAGGTGAATACGAAATTAAGTCTGGTAAAGATAAGTTATTTACAGCAGATAAGGAGTCTATAATCGGCGTTTTTGATATAGAAGAATTTATGACAAAAATTATAGGTGGTGATATCAGTAAATTATTTTCAAATGGAGTATAATTTATACAAAACATCAATAGAATAAATTTTATATATTATTATTAATAAAGCGCTTATTTTAGCGCTTTATTTTTTATATATCAAATGTATATATAAAAAAAATAAAGTTATTAATTTGTTTTTATTAAATTTCGGTTGTATATTTATATTGTTAATTATTGTTTAGATATTTGCGGAAATAAATAAGCAAAAAATAATTTAAAAAGTAAAAAAATGACAGACCAAACAACATTACAAGCCTTAGAACAAGGTTTTAAAACTGTTCCGGGACAAGTGCAAGATAAAGCTCAATTAGTTGCTGCAATTGCTACAACTCAAGCTCCAGCTCAAGTAACTCAAATCGGAAAACCAGTTGACTTTAGCAATATCAATATGCAAAGTTTAGTAGATAACAATGATAATGTTATCGAGTTCAATTTTGATAATCAAACCGGTGCAAAGCAAATCGTATATTTAAGTGCTTTATTTGGCCAACCAGGTTCTCACGAAGGTTTTAATTTACCTCCATCGGCTGTAGATTTTGCTTCGTTTTTAGAAACAAGCACTGACTATCAGTCAAATGCTGGTGCAGTTAAAGGTTTTAATGACCGAGCTTCAAAAATGCCAGTTATTATTAAAAGTATAACTGTTCAAACTGACAGTTTAGCACAATCAAACACTAAATTAATTGTTGGTTATTTAACAAAAACATTAACTAAAATGGAATCTAGTAAAATTCCAAGTTTATGTGATGCTTGTTACAATAACAATGACAACGCTTATACTAAAGAGTTTATTGGACCTTTCGGTGTTGGTATGTCTAACTACGTTGGTTATACTGTTCTTAATAACACTCAAGTTTATATGAGAATTGAATTAGTTGGTGAATCATTGGTAACTCAGTTCACTGCAGAATAATATATTGTATTAAAACCGAGGTTTAAATATCTCGGTTTTTTAAAGTTTTATAAAATGGAAATATCTAAATCGAAATTAAAAAGCGGTGATTTATTAGAGACAATGAGGTTTTCTTATTGCGCAGATAGAGAATCATTTGTTGATTCTTTTGCTAAGATTGGTTTACCAATAAAAAGTGAATCTGATTTAATCTTATTAAACAAGTGGCATAACGAAGGGTGGGATAAAGCCGGTATGATAAAAAATTCAAAAGGTGATAATTTAGTTATTGATATTAAGCATTTCGTAAACTACAATATAAAATTAAGACACAATAAAGTACTACAATGTAAAATTAAATTCATAAATTAAGATGAAGCCTTTGTATATGGTTTTGATTGGATTGGCTGTTCTAGTTATTGTATTTTTAATTTATCGTTCTAATAAAAACAGACAAGAGGCCGCAAGGGCCGCAACTGAAGAAGCTATAAAAGCTCAAAATCAGAGCGGTTCTTTACCATTAGGTGGTAGTTCGCAAGTGGCTCAAATTATAAATTCTTTATTCCCGTATTTTCAAACGGCTACAAAAGAAGGTTTAATTGGAGATAAAAAATAAAGATTCAGTTTTTAGTCCTTACAATCTTTAAAACAAAATTAAAAAAAGTAAAAAATAACAATTAAAAAAATAGTAAAATGAAATGGTATTGGATATTATTAATAGCTCTTGGAGCATTAGCAGTAGGTATTTTAATTGCAAGCGCAATTAAATCTAAGTCTAAAACAACAGCTGAATTAAAGCCTGATGGTGGTAAAGAATTTGAACCGAAACCTAAACAAAAAGTTTCAGTTTCTCAGTCTGGAGATACTGAGATTATAAAACAAGAAAATGGTAATGGTACAACAACTACTACTCTTAGAAAAACATCGTAGTGTTTAGTGATAATAAATAATAAGCTAAATGATTTATATTGTTAGCTTATTATTTTATTTTTTTTAAATGAAAATAGAGCATATAATAATATTAATACTAGCTTTAGTTTTAGGTTTTTTTATTGGAAAACTTATAGATAAAAGGAATTCCAATATAATAAAACTCTTAATAAGAAGAGATTTATTGCCACCAGCCGCAGAAAAAACAAAATGGCTTCAAGGCGCTCAGTGTTATATGGGTGATGGTAGTATTGGTGTAACTAAGGGTATTTATTGTGAGCAAATTAGAGTTCTTTGATGGGTATTTATAAATTAATATTTTTTGTTTTAATTTTTTTAATATTAGGTTTTGTAATTTACAGGTTTAAACCTTACCATTTTACAGATAATTCAAAATTTATTTTAAATTTATTATTTGAAGAATTGAAAGGTATTTATTCTAATTTAAAAAATAAAGAATTAAAGGATAAAGATAAAATTTCTTTAGAGAAAAGAAAAGATGAAATTTATATTACTTTAAAAGAGTTTTTTGGAAAAAATTTAAAATTAAAAGAAAATGAATTGGTTTTTTAATTTATCAACTAGGAATCAAATTATAATTATAATTTTTATAGTTTTAATTTTGATATTTATTTATAGAAGATATGGATATATGATTAAGAATCTATTTCAACCAAAGGAAATTAATAAAGAAACAATTAAGCTAATAAATGGTCAAGTTGTTACAGTTTCATCACAAGCTGATTTACCTCAAAGTCAAAAAACATATTTAGAAAATTTAGCTGGTAGAATAAAAAAAGATGTAAAAGGAACTAATGCTTTAGGTTACAGGGATTCGGCTGTATATAAAGAAGCCGCTGGTTTATCAGATGTTGAAATTGACTATATGGCTAGTTATTACAAAAGATATTTAACAAATGGGGTTTCAATGCACGAAGATATGAGTGATGAATGGCTTTCTTATTTTCAAGACAATAGTGGTTTTAATGATTTATTAATAAAATTAGAAAAAACAGGTAATAGATAATGGATTTCATTAAAAATAATTTTCTACTAATAATAGTATTATTAATAGCTATATATTTAGTTTATAAATATTGGAAAAAAAATAATATTACTGATTCAGCTAAAAACAATAGTCATGAAGATTCTAATTTTAACGCTATATCAAATGTAGTTAAATCAAATACTGGTCAAGTTAATAATTCTCAAATAGTTGTTCAGCCACAAGTGATTGAGACAAACCCAATCAATTGGAGAATTGGTGATAAGTTGTATGCTGGTTCAACTGGTACAAATATTTATAGCGCACCATCTCCGTCACAGAGCAATATTATAAAGTTTTATAATAAAGACTCTTACATCGGAACATATTTAGGTAATGTAAATGGTTATGCTAAAATAATCCATCAGTCACAATCAAATGTTTTATTAGATGCATTTGGCTGGGAAGATAATCAAGTTGTTTATTCAGTAATAACGCAAATATATAAAAAATAAAATGGAAAAGTTGATTAGTTTTTTAAAAGGTGTAAGTGTAAAAACTTGGATTATAATAGCTATTATTTTAGTTTTTATTATATTTTTAATTATGTATATTAAAAATAATAATAAAAAAACGGGTGATGATGTTAAGTCTAATTTAAGTGATTCGAAGCCAAGGTCTGTTTTTCCTTTAGTTTATGGCTCAAAGGGTGAAGAGGTTAAGGTTCTTCAGCGTTATTTAAAATCAAAGGGGCAGAATATAGGAAATACGGGTTTGTCATTAGATGGTGTTGATGGTATATGGGGCCCAAAAACTGATGCTGCTGTAATGGCTGTTTTAAATAAAACATCAATAAGTGAATCAGATTTTAAATCATTAGTTTAATAAAATGAATAACGTTATAGAAGATTTTTTCACTTTAACTAAAGGGTTTCTTTTAATATCATTAGTTTGGTTTAGTGATGCTATAGTTGTCGAATTATCTTTATTAACTTTTTTACCATCGGTAATTAAAGGTTTTTTTATAGAAACTAGGGATATTATAAATTGGGTTGTTTCTATTTTGGTTTTATATGCTACATATTTAAAAATAAAAAACGAAAAAAGTAAAAATAAATGAGCTCATATAAAGACACATTATCTGCTGACCAACTTAGTAATATTTATATTATTATTGATGAGATGCAAAAGGCCGGTATAACAAATATTTATACACAGTCTGCTTTTTTAGCTGTAATATCAAAGGAAAGTGCGTTTTACCCACAATCTGAGACTTCATATAGAAATACATCTAATGATAGAATAAGAAAAACTTTCGGTTCAAGGGTTCCGTCAAATGATGCAGAGCTTAATGCTTTAAAGCAGAATGATATTAAGTTTTTTGATACGGTTTATGGTGGTAGATATGGAAACGCTTTAAATGAAGGTTATAAATATAGGGGTCGTGGATTTAACCAATTAACATTTAAAGGTAATTATGCATCAATAGGCCAAAGAATAAATATTGATATTGTTT
>CALMTA010000107.1 GCA_937872505.1 uncultured Neisseriaceae bacterium
CACGAGTTGCTGGAGTGAGGGCGGCATCACTTTCATTTAATGAACCATCGACAAAACTTGATTTACCAGTATACTTATATAAATAAATTACATTTGTAGTATAGTTATTATCTTTAGAAGCGTTAACAAATTCTGCTTCCATTGAAGCTGTAAAACGATCTGCACCATATCTACCATTTATATCTACACCTAGATTTTGTTGTAGTACGGATAAATCCTGCGTTTGATTAAATATTATCATTGCTTTAGGATTTGCTATATAAATATTTTTTTCATTTGTTGCGTTAATTAAACAGGATTGTGCAGATGTAGTTTTTTTAGTAATTGAATTTATACCAGAGCCCATTTTCATTAATAAAAGATCGTCTTCTAGATTTTTTTTAGATGCTTGTTCCATTTTTATCTTTTGCATATTATTGGGATTACTAGTAGTACTTCCTCCGTTGCAACCAGCTATTCCAACTATAGCTAAAAACATAAATAATCGTCCCAGTAAAGATTGTTTCATTGTATTAACCTTTTAAAATTTAATAAATATTAGTAAACATTACAGTTTGCTTTTCTTGAGTTATGTTTACTCCTGTATTAATAATCGCACTGCCTGCGTACATATCGTCATAAAAACTGTCTTTTTGTAATCCTTGATTAAATAAATAACCAAAATTATTACTAATGCCATCTTTATTATATTTATAAGCAAAGTTGCTAACTATTAAACTGTTTGTTTCTTTTGATTTATATAAACTAATAGCTTTATCTGAATCAAAAGAACCGCTAGCCTGTCCATTACAATTCACCATATATTGATGATTAATACGGCCACTAATAGGTGATATCATGCATTGTGAACTTAAACTTAAATCAGGAGTAATAAATAAGGATACTAAATATTGATTAGTTTTTAAATAAGATAGTAACTGATTTAATGAACTATCAGCTAATATACTATTACGTGTAGCAATAATTTTATCTCTCGTACTTAAACAACTGGTATTAACATAACCATTAAAGCAATTCATTGCATTAAAATTAGGATCACTATATAAGTTAATTACTCTTTGGTATCTATTTATCAAATTATCTAAATCTCTTTGAAATTCTGATGATAAAAAGCTTTTACTTACTAGCATATTTTTGTAGTTAATAATAAATTTTAAATCTTTGTAATCATCTTCATATTGAAAAGTAAGTTGGTGCATAGCCTGTACTACTTGTGGGTCAACTGGAGCAGATTTTACATAAATGTCAAGTTCTCCCCAATCAGATGTAGTTGGGTTAGCTAAATAAAAATCTGCAGGTTTATTTAATTGCCCACTCAAGGTTTTAGCATAATCAATAATTTGAGTAACTAAGTTAATACAAGCTGAGTTAGTATTATTATCTGTACCACATTCTAAAACTGCATAACCATCTCTATTAATACTACCATTATTTTTGATAAATATATCATTTAATAATTGAGGATTTCCGCCAACTTGTAAACCAGCAGCACTTAAATTAAAGTACACGTGGTTTGTATTTGATTTAATACTTTCTAAAATGTTTAATAGTCCGTTAACATGTTGAAAACTCTCCTCATAATATTCCTTTTCTACTTGAGAGTTAAATTTTAAAGTCACTCGCATAAGTAAACTAGCACCAGCATCTAATTGAGCAATAAATTTATTTCCACATAAATGCCTAAATTCATTTGGGGAATTAAAAACTGCCACTGCATCTGGAGTTAATGCAGTTTTGCCATTTCCTAGTGTGTTATCTTTGAAAACTGCTTTGCCATTATATTGATAAATATAATTAAGGTTTAGAGTATAATCATCATTCTGGCTTGATTGAGCATAATTGTAGCCAGTATTCATTGAAAATGCACCATAACTTATTCTAGATGTGTACTCTATACCTAGTGCTCGTTGAACTGATTGAATACTTTGTTCTTGAGTAAAATTTAAACTAGCATGAGGGTTTAAAATTTCTAAATTTGCTTCATTTTCAGCAGCATTTAAACATGATTTAGCAAATGTGGGGTGCAACGATATGCTGTCATATGTGCCACCCAAACTAAAAACAGAACTATTACTTGCAACCGATTCATAGGTTGTTAGTATTATAAATATAACAAATATTTTTTTAATCATAATTATTAATCCAAATTATTATTACCATCAGAAGTACTTTGTATTGAAGCAAACGAATAACCAGCATTAGTTTTAATTGCTGTATATTTATCAGTTATAATTAAAGTATAGTTGGTAGGTATTGCTAAAAATGGAGTTGCTGTGTTTTCTGCTAGCGAGATCACTTGGCAAAGCGACGTATCAACTTGATAATATAAGTTGTTAGCTAATAAAACATTACCATTAAAATTATAATATTTATTAACAGAGTTAGCATGATTAGTATAAAGATATTTGCTTGAAACTAGCGAATCTCCTAAAGCTGTAAAGCTACTTAAACTTGATACTGGCACATAATTAGTTTGTTTCATATGACAATTAATACTGCTACCTGTTTTAATAACCATGTTACCATCCGCATCAACACCAAGTATAGTGCTATTATCATAAGGCAATGTTGGTGATAATTTATTGAGTCCTGCTAAAGTATGAGTTATAAAATCAGTTTGAAAAAATAAATGATAGCTTGCTGAATTCCATAGTAAGTTATTATCGAGCCCTTGCAAACCTATAGTAGGTTCTTCATTGGTAATTGTTCCATATGTTCTGCCAGTGTCAATATTTTGAACTAATGTAGTTGAAGAATAAAAGTTAGGTCTATTATACGTATATGTTGCATAGTATCCATCTTTACTAATAGCAAAACCAGAATATGATGGTACAACTGCAGCCCCAGTTTGAGAACTAAAATCTTTACCCCCCAAAATATCTAAATTTCCTTTATCTTTATTGTAATTAATTTGATAGCGTGTAAAACTCAACTTACTAAGTGATGCTGTTCCTACAGAAAATAAATAATCACCCCCTAGAGCAAAGCCATTTAGTGGTATATTATTTATTGTTGGATCAGAAGTAGGAGTTAAAATAGAAGTAGTAAAACTAATTGTATTGTTAGTTATTGTAGGAGAAAAATCTTTTCTACCAATAGGGCTACATCCATTATTACACCATAAATTAATTTTGCGTCCAGCTTTAACTTGAAAGCCAAAACCAGCATTAGTTAATTCATAATCTATTGTATCAGTTCCACTTTGCTGTTGAATACCTAGCCATAAGGAAGTAGTATATAAAGAACAACTATCTTTAGCAGGCATAGCAAGTGATGCACCAGAACTATTCTGCTTGTACCATGATTTGTTAAAACAGTTATCAGCTTCACTATTTTTAGAAAAGTAATAATTACCAGTGGAGCGTTCATTATTAAAGTTTATATTTGTTATATTTGCTATAAAATTATTAGGATTAGTTATACGTATTTTATAAGTAGCGTGTCCAGCAACTTTCGTTAGGTCAATATTTTTTAAGTAGCTATCATCTAATTTAAGAGTTTCAAATTTTATATTCTGCACTGAATTAGCATCAAATACATTTGGTAAATCTTGTGGATTTGGAGGATTTGGCTGATTATTATTGTTATTATTGGTTTCTCCAATACATCCTGCCAAAAATAAAGAAATAATAAGTGTTGAGTATAAATTGAGCTGCTTTTTCATATTGAATGCCTTATAAAATAGTTTAATGTAAATTATTATAACTGAAGTATAATTCTAAAATTAAGTTTTTAATCACCAATATCTATATTAAAGTTACTTAGCTCATATCCAGAAGATCGGTTGAATTTAATTACTCCATCTTTCAGAACATCATTTTGATTTAAAATAATTTGATATCCCATATCATAACTTGTTGCTATATCACTAAATGTTCCATTAGCCGTGCAAAGACCATTAGTATCACAATTTACATTTTCAGCAATCGGTTTATAAATAGAACCCATTGAGCCATTTGAATGTTGACCACCAATACCAGCAAAACTTATTGGAGTTGCATTGTCAGAGTTTAAATCAGCTAAAACAAATGCTAGTGGTTTTGTAAAAGAAAGTGTTTCTGTAGATCTGGTAGTTGATCTACACCAACCTCTAGCATTTATTGTAGAAGTAATCGCATAATTACAATTATTGTTTTCACATCCACCTGTTACCTTTACAGAAAAATCTGAAGGAGTACCGGAACATTCATCTGAGTGACTGTAAACTATATTATCATACCTACTAAGATTTACTGATACACCAAATTGTTCTTTATAACGTTGCCTACAATTTTGGTTAGTATCAATATCAAATTTTAATACAAAAATATCATTAAATGTAAGAGCTTTATATGCAAAAGCGTTAGCAGTTATTTTTGAATATATAAAATCACAAGGATTTTGTACTCTTGAATTTATACCACTCATATTAGTTCCTTCTGGAGTCGGATGAGTTATGGAAGTAATAATATTTTTCCCTTTATCTGTAAGCACTGGCATATTGACTGCTATATTATTATCATCAATAGGTATAATAAGAGTTTTTGTAGTACTCCCTCTAAGCACAGATAAATTAACAGGATGAAAATAATAACTAAAATCAAAACTATTAAATGGTAAAAGTGTATGAAAATTTCCATTTAATGAGGTAAAACTTTTAGGTGGTATAGGGGTATTAGTTGTATAAATAGCCTTTAATATATATTTATTACCCCAAACTGGAAAGAAATTTGATGCATTACTTCCTATCTCTATTGAATCAGTTTCTTTAGTATTTAATGAACTAGGAGCTGCTTTATATATGATTATACAGCTATCATTTAAATTAGATAAAACATTTACTTGACCTATATTTGGATTTGAAACGAGAGAGCATTCAGCTACTGTACCATAATAAGGATCATTGCTATTTATTGGTGTAGTTCTATGCATAATAGAAAATATAGGGTTGCTAGGGGTTGGTATTTTAGTTAAATCTATTGGAAATGAAGAACCATTCTGTACTAATAAAATCTGATAAGCATTAGGATTTGAGGCAACCATACTTCCACTATAATATTGGCTTTCGAAATTATTTACTTTTCTATAGTCAACAATAGAATTATTAGAATTTAAAGTAGAAGTGAAGGATAGTACTGCTGAAATATCACCTTTGGCAGTCATTTGAATAGGAAATTGAACTGGAATGCCACTGCCTTTAGAAGTATCATAATCTAATTTAAAATAAGCACTGCAACTATCACCAACTTTACTAAATACTGCATTTGCACAATTTATATCCTGTGTTAAAATCTTTTGCCCTAAATTAATTGGAGGAGTTGGATATATTCCCATTAACAATCCTTGAACTGGAGTTGGTTGAGTTTTTTCATCAATAGAGCTTACAGTCATGGTAATAATATGCCATCCCATATCTTTTAAAGAAGAATTTAACTCATCTGATTTAACATTATTATCTACAGTCCAATTAATATCCATCTTATCAATATTATCTTTTTTTAATAATTTAAGCTTTATTTGAGAGTTAATCTGTTCAGAAGAGTTTCCTGTTCCACTATTACATGCAGCTAGCATAATAGAAAAACTAACAAAAATATATTTTAATCCTGATTTTAATTGCATTCCAAAATTACCCTTATAAAATAGTAGAATTTATTATGTTGTTTTTTATGCTATAAAAATATTTGTATTTGTAAATTATTAATCTATTATAAAGAATGGCTATTTTAAAATTATTCAGCATTTTACAAACATTAAATGGCTCAAAATTATTATATTATAAGTAACTATTTAATAATAATTCGGGATAATATCATATGCCATTTAATAATTGCAAGTTAATTTATTGCTCAAAACCCTTTAATATCAACACATTTAAGAAATATATATTTTAAAGTCATATAGCATAATTTAATAAAATTCCTTATTTTAGAAGCATCCTATAAGTTAATTTTTATTAAATAACTAAATATTCATTACTTTTTGTACTATAAAATTTTTTTAGTTTTTCTCGTTTAGTTTTTTTAAAGAATTTTATATTTAATCTTGTAAGTGTGTTGTATGCTGTTGGTAAGGTACAATCTATATCATAATGTTTTTTTAATAACTTCTGAATATTAACCCCTGTTATTTTATCTTTATTGTATGTTCTTTTAAACTCGAGAATTATATTCAAAAATTCAGCTTCTTTTTCTTTTGGTAATCTTACTCTACGACCACGTCCAGATTTATCTTTTAATCCATCAAGTCCGAATTCTTCTAATTTATTTAACCAGCGATGAACCATACGATTACTTTTGTGTACTAAATCTGCTGTTTCTAAAACAGTTTTGCCATCTGCTAGATGAGCCAAAGCTAAGTAGCGAATTTTAAGTGCTGCATTTTTTTCCTGTTTTACTAACTCTCTGAAATTATAATCTGCAAAATTAGCGGGTAGTCTTACTTTTCTCATTTTTTTCTCCTGAAAACGATTTAATTTAATTGCTATTTATGTTAAAATGCATCTTTTAAAATTTCATGAGTAAATTGTACCATATATGGTACAAAATATGGGAACATTTTTATATGGCGCTTAAATATTCTGAAAACAAAGATGGTTTATTTCCCTTAAGTTCAATACTTACTGACTTAATGAAATATTATGATTTAGATGAAAGAAGCCTTTCTAAATTAACAGGTATTGCCCATACAAATATTTCTAGGCTAAAATTAAATCCTGAAGCTAATCCAACGATTACTACTTTAATTCCAATAGCTAAAGCGTTTAATATTACAGTTGGACAACTTATAGGTGAGGAATATTTAAATATTAAACATTTACCGAAAAAATTAACGCAAGTATTCCGATTAAATATAAATAAGGTTACTCAAAAATCTTTGCCAATTTTAATGATGGATGATCTCAAAAATAAATTTTCTTTTGAAAATATGAATTTACACGAGCATAAAACATGGCTAACATTATCTATACCACAATCACAATCTTTAAGTGATAAAGCTTTTGCATTAAAAAATACATCTTTAATTTGTTCAGATTTTCCAAAAGATACTATTCTTATTATTGACCCTGATGTTAAACCTGTAGATGAAGATTCCATTTTAATAAATATAAATAAAAATAATTTGATAGTTATGAGAAAAATCAAAATGAGTAAAATAGGATGGGAATTATCTCAAACACAATCAAAAGAAAATAATTTAAAATATTCTCTTAAACATCATTTTCTTATAGGTGTACTTATTATGACAATATTTTATACCCATAATTCTGATATTTAGCAATAATAAATTTTAACAAATAATTAATTTTTTAAGATAATTATACGCCAATTCATAAATATCTTCACTTTGAGAACTTCTTGGGCCAGCTACATTAAGAATATTAATATTATTTTTTTTTATCCAAAATCTAATATCTTCGAATTTATTACTTGAAAGTGCTACAATTAAATGTAATTTGTTTACTTCTTTACAGAAATTTATAGTTAGAATAGTTCCATCTGTAATATTTTCTGGTAATGGTAGTTTTGGAACTAAAATTAATGTGGCATCTGAATCTATAATATTCTGTTTTGTTCTTTGACTATAATCAGATGAATCAGTTTCTTGCAAACTATATTTTATTAAAATATAACCACCTTCTGCTAAACGACCTTTTGACCACCAACCGCCGTGACCTATATAATATTT